>JBJOMA010000021.1:0-5340 GCA_046052625.1 Bacteroidota bacterium | reverse complement strand
GCGGGTGACCAATCTGGGATCCATCACTGCAACGGACAGTAGCGTCTGGCCGCTTCCCGCAGAAATCCATTTTTCGGATGCCTCTTTCCCGGCGTCATCCGATCTTCATAATTCCTGCACCGGTCACGCTTATCCGGACGCTGCTGCAGCCATGGCTGCGTTGGATTCAAACTATATAGTCACCATCGACAGCGGAGGCGAACTTTTTACGATGTTCATTTTTGCGGATAATTATTTTGAGCTCTACATCAACGGCATCCCCGCCGGCAAAGACAACGTACCTTATACGCCGTTCAATTCTTCCATCGTACAGTTCCGTGCAAACCGTCCGTTCACCGTTGCAATGTCGCTGGTCGATTGGGAAGAGCGCTTAGGAGTAGGTTGCGAGACCAATGCAACATACGGGTATTACATCGGTGATGGCGGCATGGTGGCAGTCATCAAGGATGCTTTAGGAAATACCGTCGCAACCACCGGCCCGTCGTGGAAGGCGCAGACGTATTACACGGCTCCGATAAAAAATCTTGCTTGTGTGTATGAGACCGTAAATGAACGCCGCAGCGATACGTGTTCGACCGCTTCTTCAAACAGCGGGTCGTCCTATTACGGACTTCATTGGCTACGTCCGGCGGGATGGAATCTTCCGTCGTTCAACGACAGTCTGTTTCCGGCTGCATATACGTATTCCAACGCCACCGTCGGTGTGAACAACAAACCTGCTTACACGAATTTCACCGGGATCTTCGACGATCCTTCTAACGATGCTCAGTTCATATGGAGTTCGAACCTGATCCTGGACAACGAGGTGCTTGTGCGTTATACGGTTCCTTCCGTCGGAACCGGAATGTCTGATCCTGGAATTGATGAGCTGTTCGAACTTTATCCGAATCCGGCTACCGGTAGTGTGCAGATTCGGTGTAATGAGTCGAAGATAAAGGGAGGACCAGCGTCTTTGCAGATCACCGATATGAACGGTCGGACGGTCTGGGCCGGTCGTCAGCAGAGCCAAACCGTTTCTGTTGACGGTTGGGCTGCGGGAACGTATTCCGTCCGTCTCTTGGGTAACGAAAAAGCCTTCGAAAAAAAGCTCTTCATCCAATGAAAAAACGGATCGGCACATATTTATTTCTTGTAATTGCAGCTTTTTCATCGGCCCAGCCGGTTAGCCGGACGATGTTGCGCCTTCCGGACACGGGGCAACAGGTGAGTTATACGTTCACCTACGGCGAAGACAGTGATTATTCGATTTTCCCCCCGGCTTATGTCATACATCCAGACGGTACCGTGACTGATTCGGTCACCGGACTGATGTGGATGTCTGCTGACGGAGGAGAGATGACGTTTGAAAACGCCCGTGTCTATGCGGACACGCTGACGTTCGCCGGATACAGTGACTGGCGACTGCCGACCGGGGTAGAGTTGTTCAGCATTCAACATCACCAGTATTCCAATCCTGCCTTGGATCCTGTTGCGTTCACGCAGGGAACGGCCGAATATTGGTGGTCCTCTGAAACCCAGGTCAATGATTCAAATAAGATATGGGTCACCAATGCCGGCGGAGGATTCGGCAATCATCGTCGAACCGAGACAATCAGTGCCGGCGGAACAAAAAGATTCCATGCACGGGCGGTCCGTCAGACGGTTCCTTACACGTCGGTCACTGCTCGTTTCGTAGGTCACCCGGACGGAACAGTGACGGATCAGCTGACGGATCTGATCTGGGAAGCTGTACCCTATTACGACTCGCTGACGTGGGAGCAGGCGCTCTCGTATGCCGATACGTTGTCGCTAGCAGGCGAAACGGATTGGCGGCTGCCGAACATTAAGGAACTTCAGTCGGTATCCGATCTGACACATTACAATCCATGCTTTGACACGGCAATTTTTTCTGTCCCGACTCAGGGCCGATACTGGTCTTCCACCACGTTGCAAAACCAGCCGTTGCAGGCATGGTACCTGGATGCACGTTTCGGAATATCCACCTATGCGCCGAAAACCAATCGTAATCTGCTGATGTGTGTGAGAGGAAATACCACCATCAGCACTTCTGTCGCAGAGGGAACCGAGAGCCCTGTGCAGGTGACGGCATTTCCGAATCCGTTCTCGGAGAATTTCCGACTGAAGGCCTCTTTTGCCCAGTCGGTCCATGTCAGGTTGAGTGATTTGCAGGGAAGAATCGTTTACTCAGGCAACTCACCGGAATCGGAAGACTTCTCCGGTTTAACATCCGGGATGTATCTGTTGTCTTTTCCCGGATCGGATATTCGTCCGCAGATCCTTATAAAAAAGTGAGCCTGAAACGAAGAGCTTGATGTAAACTGCTCAGTTCATTTTACAATCCGTATCCTGTCATTTCCGGAAACGAAAAGGTAAACACCGTCTGCTTGCGCATGCAGATCTACCAATGCTTCTTTTTGATTGAAGCGTTCATCCACAAGGCACTTTCCCTGCAGATCGAATACGCGAAAGCGATCTGCCTCCGGCGAAACTTTATACCGGATCAGGAAGAGTCCTTGTGACATCCGCATTACTTGGAAGCGCTCATCAACCAGCGGACCAACGTTTGTGCTACTGAAGGTCACCGGAACGACAGTCATTGAAGAGTCACTTTGTCCACAACGCTCCACCATCAGCGAAACCGGGTAATTTCCGCTCTGTGAAAAGACATGACAAGGAGCTTCATTCGCGTCGGTGGTTCCGTCTCCGAAGTCCCAATGGAATGCCGTACCAGGAGGAAGGGATACCATAGGCACAAAACAAAAGGTGTCAGCGGATGACGTGTACTGGAATTGTGCAGAGAGCGCATCCGCATCACGATTCCAGTCGGAAACACCATAAAAGACCGTGCTGTCTGCAATCTGTCGGAAGCGACCGGCCAATACGGGATCGATTCCGGCGGAGTAAGTGATCGGGAGCGGGGAGGTGTCCCATAACATCGAATAAAAAACACACGCAGCAAGATAGCTGCCGTTGAGTGCGGGGTGGCTATTGTCCGTCGCGTGCAGGACGACGGCAGTGTCTTCCAATGCTTTTCTCCAAGCTATGCCGACCGGAGCACAAGCGGCACCGATGTTTTCCGACACTTCGAGGTACGCGCTCATAAGGGAGTCTTGCATCGCATTGAAGTCGGCAAACGGCGGACTGCAGTAACCGTTCGCGCATTGTTGTCCGCCGAACCGACGGCCCCACGTCATGAAAGTGATGATCCGTGCGCACGGTGAATAGGTACGGATGCTGTCGCGCAGCCGTTCTGCCGCGGGATACATGCTGTTATACCGGTAGTAGTCGATGGTCGGAATCTGACTTTGTTCCTGCAGCACGACCGCATCCCAGCCGCCTTGACGGATCTTGGCAAGCGTATTCGCATCGTTCGAATGCAAGTCATAAGAGTATCCGCCGGGCGTACTGCTGTCGAACAAGAGCACTTTTCCGGTGTTCCAGGAAAGATCAGCCGTCAATTGCGGCAGGTTGTTCACATATGTATAGCTGTTCCCGATGAAAAGCACGTGCAACGTGTCCTGTCCGGCGGACGGAAGAGCAAAAAGAAGCAAGAGAAGACGTATGCAATTCAGCCGTTTCATGATTCAATTGTATTTTCTTGTTTGGAAAACTCTTTTTTAAGGAGATACAGGATGCCTGCACAGAGAATGATAGAAAGCAATCCGAAAACTAATTCCGCCGGACCGGTACCGATTTTATCGGGATTGAATCCCAGCATTCCTTTCTGGTAGTAGTAACTAGCAATCACTGCTACCCCATTGTTCACCAGGTGTGCCAGAATCGGAATCCACAAAGAGCCGCTCCATACAAGCAGGTAGCCGAACATTCCGCCTAAGATCATACGCGGCACGAAACCGTAGAATTGTCCGTGCAGGGCGCTGAAAACGACGGCAGTCACCCAGATACCGACATGCTTGTTTCTTGACCAGTCGGAGAAGATCCGTTGTAAGAGTCCGCGGAAGAACAGCTCCTCACCGACAGCGGGAAGCACCGCGATGATGAATAAATTGACCATTAGGTCTCCTGTGGTGTCCATCTCCAAGAACTTCTCTGTGATTTTTGCGGCCTTATCCTCGAGCTGACGCATCATGTTTTCCAGTCCGCTGAAAAGATCGGGAAGGTTCATCCGACTGTTCCAATCCGCAAGCAGATTGATGAACGGGAGGGCGGCGAGCATCATTACGACCACCAGCAGACAGGGACCTATGCGGCCGGAACGGTTAAGCCTAAGAAAACCGCTCCAGGAGTCGCTGAATGTGAAAGCGAGGAATATGGACGGCAGGATGAAAATTCCGAATGAACTGGCGGTCTGGATGATTTTCATAATCGCCAGTCCGAGGGGCGTGTCCGCATCCCCCATTTTATATTTTATTTCATCGTAGGGTATTCCGTAGTAGATGGATGCGAATAAGGATGCTAATACGGTGGTAAATACCATCAATACCAGGACGGACCCTACGGTCAGCAGTAGTTTTGAGGTAGGACTGTTTTCTTTCCAGATTGCCCGGAGCTTCATATTGTCGTAAATTTGTGTAAAGAAAGGGAAATTAGTTGCCGGTTCGCAGTTCGCAGTTCCCGGCTACCAGTTTCCAGTTACCGGTTTCCGGTTACCACTAACCAACCACTAACCACTAATCACTAATCACCAGTCCTCCATGATCGGTTCCATCCGTTTGCCGGACTTTCCGTTGCTGCTTGCTCCGATGGAGGATGTGAGTGACCCACCTTTCCGGTATGTCTGCAAACTGAACGGGGCTGACATGATGTATACGGAGTTCATTTCCAGCGAGGGGTTGATCCGTGACGCCGCCAAGAGCATGCAGAAGCTGGATATTTTCGAATACGAACGTCCTATCGGCATCCAGCTTTTCGGCGGAGAGATCGGATCCATGCGTGAAGCGGCAGTCATTGCGGAGGCGGCCCAGCCCGACCTTATCGATATCAACTATGGTTGTCCGGTCAAAGCCGTCGCTTGCAAAGGTGCAGGGGCGGCTCTCTTGCAGGATATCCCGAAGATGGTCCGGATGACCGAAGAAATCGTCAAGGCAGTGAAACTACCGGTCACTGTCAAGACCCGTTTGGGCTGGGATGATACTACGAAGAACATTGTCGATGTAGCCGAACGTCTGCAGGACATCGGTATTGCTGCACTGACGATACACGGCCGCACCCGCAAGCAGATGTACAAAGGCCCGGCCGACTGGACGCTGATCGGAGCCGTGAAAAGCAATCCCCGGATGCGGATACCGATTTTCGGCAACGGTGATGTCGACACTCCCGAGCGAGCAGTCGAAATGCGCAAGCGATACGGAGTCGACGGTGTGATGATCGGTCGTGCCA
>JBJOMA010000020.1:0-7779 GCA_046052625.1 Bacteroidota bacterium | reverse complement strand
CTGCACGGGCCGACTTACGGATATCAGAGCGGTCGTCCACGTACTTGGTGACACGCAGTCCATACCTGCGAGCCACGGAAGGCATCAACTGGAAAGGTCCTGACGCTCCGACGTAGGACTTCTGTTTCAATTTTCCGGGACTTTCGATCAGCAGGATGGTCTGTGCATACCATGGATCGCAACCGGCCTCTTCGAATGCCTGTATGGCGGTGCTGATCAACGGCAGAGTCTTCTTTACCTCATAGAATTCCCCCTTACCGGCTGTGATGAAGATATCAGCACCTTGATCCAGCTTATGGATATCACATACGCTGTCCTTGTAACAGGTCTTCTCGCTTTCCGTCTGTCCCATCCATAGGTCCCTGGACACTCGGCCCACCGGCTTGCGGCAGCTGGCGATATTCACGATGCATGTATCACTTGAAAGGTTGATGACTTCCTTCCAGAATCTCACCTGTGCCAAGGTATCCCAACCTTGCGTAAAAAATTGCGGATCATTAAGAAACCGCATTGATGCGGTATCCTGCCAGGAAATAACGGTCTTTCTCACCAGCTGCGAGGAGCGGGCTGATGCCGCATGAGCAGACAGCAGCCCGCAAATGAATATAAGGGCCGTTTTTAGTAAAAAACCGCTACGCATCTTGGTCAAGATAAGCCCTGAACACCCTCTAAAAGGGCGAAAAAAGTGAGCCGTCTTACAACGATTCTTCAAAGACCGCGTTCCTTGTCCTTGACCTTTTTCACCTGCCGGGAAAGTGAATCCATGCAGAGATCCGTCGCTTCCTCGAAGGTCCTGCACTGCTCGCTAACAATGATCTGGTTGCCGGGCACCAGCAACTTGATCTGGACGATCTTGTTCTTGGAATCACTTGCCTTGTCGAGCTTGAGGAATACCTCCCCGCCAAGGATGTTATCATAGAACGTGATCATCTTATCTACCTTCTCCTGGATGAAATCGAGGAGTTTACGGTCGGCATCGAAGTGGATGGATTGGACGGTGATCTTCATGGTGTTTCTCCTGTTGTTTATGCCCTTGGATGGGCTTGTTGATAGACTTGTTTGAGTTTCTCGATGGTATTATGCGTATAGACTTGTGTCGCACTCAGGTTGGCATGTCCCAGCAGCTCTTTCACACTGTTAATGTCTGCACCGTTATTAAGCATATGGGTGGCGAAGGTGTGACGCAGCACGTGCGGGCTGCGCTTCTCGAGTGTCGTCACGGCTCCTAGCCGTGTACGGACAATCCTGTAGACGAATTTGGGATAAATGTCTCCTCCTTTGTCAGTGACCAACAAGTGGCCGGTTGCTCCGAAGTTTCGGTTACGCTCGCGGATGTATTCCTGCAGCACGTTTTTCAGCTTCGGTGAAAAAGGGATGATACGTTCTTTATTGCGCTTACCAAGCACTTTCAGCTGCGATTGCTGCCAATCGAGATCCGTATCCTTCAGCCCGACCAGCTCTGAAAGTCGCATGCCGGTGGCGTACAGCAATTCAAGCAAGACCCGGTCGCGCACGTCCGGAAACGACTGCTCACCAACCGGTTCGGAGAAGAGCAGCTCCATCTTGCCCTGGTCGACGAATGAGGGGAGACGTTTTGAGGACTTGGGCGCCTGCACCTTGAGCAGGGGGTTGTGTGAAATCTCGTTTCTGCGAAGCAGGAACTTGAAGTAGGTCTTTAACGAGGTGAGCTTCCGGTTGATGGAACGCGGAGTGACTTCGGACTCCATCAACGAAACGATCCAGGAGCGCACCACCGAATGTTGGATTTCGACAGGATCCGTTATCTCGAACTGAGAAGCCGTATACGAGAAGAACTGTTCAAGATCGTTGGAATAGGCCTTGACCGTATGCGGCGAAAACCGCTTTTCAAAACGTATATATTGGAGAAAAGAAGCGACGGACATGGTTTAAAAACAAAGAGAGGAGTCGGCTTTCAAGCCTGCTCCTCTCCGCTTTATTCTTGTACGTTAACGATCATCATACTGATGAACTGCTAACGTAAATATAACCAATTATGTTGCCGTCGGCACTAATTTAAATCAGAGCGACTCGGTGCGCTGCATCATGTCGCGATAACGCGCGCGCAGGACCTGCTGGCGACGAGTAACGGACTTCTTCTCAAAGGTCTGACGGCGACGGAGTTCACGCATGGTGCCGGTCCGCTCGAACTTCTTCTTGAACTTCTTCAAAGCCTTGTCAATCGGCTCGTTTTCTTTGATGGGTACGATAATCATGTTTCAAATCCCTTTTGGGACGGCGAAAATACGATTTTATTTCAAATACCCAAAATCACTTCAGGATTTCTCTGGAAATCACAAGTTTCTGGATTTCCGAAGTCCCCTCTCCGATGGTACAGAGCTTGGAATCCCGGTAGTACTTCTCAGCCGGAAAGTCTTTGGTATAACCGTAACCACCAAAGATCTGGACGGCATCCGTAGCGACCTGAACGGACACCTCGGAGGCATAGTATTTGGCGAAAGCACTCTCTTTTGTGCATTTTTTGCCATTATTTTTAAGATCCGCCGCCTGGAGCGTCAATAGTTCAGCCGCTTCAATCTTGGTAGCCATGTCCGCCAGTTTGAAACCGATGGCCTGGAATTCGGAAATCGGCTTGCCGAACTGCTGCCGCTCCTTGGAGTAGGCCAATGCCGCGAGATAGGCGCCTTTTGCAATGCCTAATGAAAGGGCCGCAATCGATATCCGGCCACCGTCCAGAATTTTCATGGATTGGACGAATCCTTCGCCTACCTGACCAAGAATCTGATCCTTGTGGATGCGGCAGTCCTCGAACACCAGTTCTGCGGTCTCGGACGCCCGCATACCCAACTTGTTCTCCTTCTTTCCCGCGCCGAAACCGGGTGTTCCGCGTTCTACGATGAAGGCGGTGATTCCATGAGAATCGAGTAACTCTCCCGTGCGGGCAAGTACCACCGCAACGTCGCCACTCTTGCCATGAGTGATCCAATTCTTGGTTCCGTTGATGACCCAATGGTCACCGTCCTGCTTCGCCACACAACGCATACGCATCGCATCACTGCCGGTATTTGCTTCTGTGAGACCCCATGCACCGATCCATTGACCGGAAGCCAGCTTGGGAAGGTATTTACGCTTTTGCTCCTCATTGCCGAACTGCAGGATGTGTCCGGTGCAAAGCGAGTTGTGTGCAGCCATGGACAAGCCCACGGATCCGCAGACCTTGGCCACCTCTACGATGGCTGATACGTATTCGAAATAACCAAGTCCGGCACCACCATAGGATTCAGGAACCAAGACACCCATCAGACCAAGTTCACCCATGCGACTGAAAAGTTCACGGGGGAATGTCTGGGTTTCGTCCCACTCCATGACATTGGGCCGTATGTGGGTCTCGGCGAATTGCCGGACGGTATCGGAAATGAGCTGCTGATTATCTGTCGGTGTGAAATCCATGGCAGGACGGAGATTAATAACTGACCAATGTGAAGATATCTTCTGTATGTCTTCGAATAACACTCTCTCCTTGAAGAAAGTTCAATCCGACCAGAAAGGCGAAGCCGGCCGTGTGCGCACCCAGACGTGAAACCAGTACCGCAGCGGCGGCGGCTGTGCCGCCGGTGGCAAGCAGATCATCATGGATGAGGACACGCGCACCTTTAGGAAGCGCATCTTCGTGCACTTCGATAGTGGCACTCCCGTACTCCAACGAATATTCGTGGGAGAGTGTCTTTGATGGCAGTTTACCCTTTTTGCGTACAGGTACGAACGGTACACCCAGTTTTTGGGCGACCAACATGCCGAACAGAAAGCCCCTGCTTTCGATTCCTACGACAGCATCGATGGAGCTGGAACGGAAATGATCGCTGATGGCACTTGCTATCGCATCACATAACGCAGGATCCTGCAAGACCGGGGTGATATCCTTGAAAAGGATTCCGGGCTTCGGGAAATCCGGAACATCACGGATGGCATTACGAATTCGTTGATCAAGATCCATGGTGCATTGGATGAACATACCGGCCGGCTCTATCAGTCTCCGACCTTCAGATACGGCACAAGTTTACGTGAAATTTCGTCCGAGTACAACGGAAGACGGTGCAACTCTTCAACACTCGAGAAGCGATGCTGTTGCCGATAGACGACCATCTGCCTTGCCAAAGCAGATCCGATGTACGGGTGGCGTCGGAGCGAATCCTCAGGGCATCGATTGATGTCGATACGCCTGATCTCATGCCCCGACTGGAGCTTAAACCTCGGACGGATATTTGCCAATACCGTATCATTCATTCCGTATACCTCCAGCAGCTGGTCGAGCGACTGAAACCCACCCAACCGTTCACGGAACCGTACGATTCTGCCCGCCAATGAAGGACCGATTCCCCTCAGTCGCTCGAAAGCCACACTGTCGGCATCGTTCACATCAAGGGCAATTCCCACTGTTTTTTTCTCAAAAGGAACAGTATCCGGCAACCGGATGAACGGCGCCCACTCAGTCAGCTGCGCCTGCGAAATCACACTGACCCTTGAAAGATCGGAGCGCTTTCTGAAGCCACCACCCCTACTTCGATAACGAAGCACCGCATCTGCCTGCCTGGACGAAAGTCCCAAAGTCATCCATTCCTGCTTCCCGATCTTGTTGGGATCAAACGGAAAAAGCGAATCGGTTTTCGCCTTGTAAGAGGAATACGACGACCGATTATTACCCGAATTGCTGCTACCGGAAAGCTCCCTACGGTCGGCCGCGTCCAGTGAATCGGCTGCCCGGATCAATCGCTCCCATCCTTCAGGCATTTCGGGCTGATGAACGAACCGGAAATAATACATCCCGGAAATTTCAAGCGAGAGAATCACCAACAGAACGAATATCCCGCGTGATTCAAGTACAGAAAAAGTGAAATGATCTTTCCAACGCAGGCGAAAACGTACAACCTTCGGGCGCTTCTTTTTCATTCGGCGAAGTAATCGCCGTTCTCATAGTGCGCCAACCAGTATAAGCTGCTTTCTGACTTCTGCTAGACCTTCAATAAAATCGACAGGGCGGAAGCCCAGTTCTTTTTCAGCTTTTTGAATGATGAAACCGGTGACCGGAGGACGAGGCGCGGGCTGACGTAACGCTTCAGAAGAAACCGGCTTTATCAGTGATGCATCCAATCCGAAATACCGGGCTACGATACGGACCATATCCAGGATGCACATGGTTTCCCTACCTGAGACGTGAAAGAGGCCCTTTTTACCGTTCAGGGCGGCAGCAACACATGCGGAAGCCAGGTCTTCGGCCAAGGTGGGAGAACGATACTGGTCGTTTATGACACTGATCTCCTTTCCGCTGCTTAAGGCATTGAACGCCCACAACACCACGTTCGAACGGCTGTTATCATCTACTACTCCGTAGATGATGATAGTACGGAGGATGGCCCATGAAATGCCACACTGCATCACCAACGTCTCTCCATCAGCTTTGGTGCGCGCATAATGACTCAGCGGATTCACAGCATCCGTCTCTACATAAGGACCATCCGCTCCGTCGAAGACGAAATCCGTGGAAAGATGAACGAGGTGTGTATCGTGCTCCTTACAAGCCTCCGCCAGGTATCCGACAGCAGTCACATTCAGCAACACCGCTTCCTCCCGTCGATGCTCGCAGGCATCCACATTCGTCAACGCAGCCGTATTGATGACCGCATGCGGTTTCCAACGTTCGAATGCGGAGAATACCGCTTCGCGGTCTGTTATGTCGAGGGACTCATACGTATAACCGTTTTTCTCAGCTATTCGATTCTCACCAATGGAGGTAGCGATGCATTTCACATCGGAACGGCTCAGTAGCGCATAGACCAGCTTCTGTCCCAGCAAGCCATTAGAACCGGTCACTAACACGGTCTTCATCAGCGAAGGCTCTCTTTGAATTTAACGACCTGTTCAGGAGAACCGAGGACGAACAGTTTGGTCCCAGGCAGCATGACCGTATCCGGCGAAGGATTGATTTCATACTCCCCGTCCGGCCGCTTCATGGCGATGATATTCGCTCCTGTCCTGTTCCTTATCTCCAGCTCACGGATGGTCTTATCCTGCATGACTGGCGGCAGCGAACTGCAGAGTATCTCTTCCAAGCGCACATTCAGTGTGCCGGTGATGTGATCGATCAGTTCCAGCACATCGGGCTTGGTGATGAGTGCCGCCATGTGCGTACCTCCTATTCGGTCAGGCATGATGACATTGTCCGCTCCGGCCCTTTTCAGCTTATGCTCAGAGGCGTCATCGCTGGCACGGCTGATTATTTTCAGTTTCGGATTCCGGTCGCGTGCCGTCAGAACGACGAATACATTTGCTGCATCGTTAGGCAAAGCGGTGATCAGCGCCTGTGCCCGGTCGATGCCAGCTTCAATAAGAACATCGTCACTGGTGGCATCGCCTTCGACAAAAAGGACGTTGTTCTCCTCCCGCATGTGCGCAACGAGTTCAGTACTGCTCTCCACAGCCACGAAGGGCAGGTTTCCCGCACGAAGCTGATCGCAGGCCTGTCGACCGTTACGGCCGTAACCGCAAACAATCACGTGATTGCTGATTTTCTGGATTTCCTTATTGACCATGTAGTGCCTGAAATAGATTTGAAATTCCCCTTCGATGATGTAACGGGTGATGACCGTCAGTGCATAAGCGAACGTGCCGAGTGAAAAAAGAATCAGAAAGACGGTGAATACTTTCCCGGAAGTATCAAGATCGTTCACTTCCCGGAAGCCCACCGTACCTACGGTTATCACGGTCATATAGACCGCATCCAACCAACCGTATCCCTCCAATACGACATAGCCCAGCACTCCCACTACCAACACCGCAAGCACAGAGGTGATAGCGAAATACAGTTTCCGGAAATAAGAGATGTTCATCCGGAGTGTCCGAATACGGTCCATTTTCATTCCTATCAAAAATACAAAGCCCGGAGCGTCACAATACCGCCGAAACACTCAAAGTATCAACGAACCGCCGGTTTAAGCAGAGTCAACCAGACACCTGCACCGTGCGTCCCTGCGACCAGAAAGCTGCCGGCTGAATCGATTGACAAATCAGACGTAAAGACCGGAGGCCGGTTTCCGTTGAAATCCTTCCATTCTTCTGTGCTGTTTCGTTCCCAAATCCCCTCATGCGTGGCCGCAAACAAACGGTCTGCCTCCGAGGGATGAAATACCAGCGTATTGACATCTCCGCTCACCGGCAGACCTGCAGAGACATCCGTCCACGATGATGCGGCACCACCCGAAAAAGACTCCATGACTTTGATGTTCCAACCGCCCCTGAAACCTATTACCACATGTTCCGGCCGGAGGGGATCGACGGCGATGGAAGTGATCGAATTCCAGGCGGCTCCGCGTAACCCTGCCGATATATCGTTCCAGGAGTTGCCGCCATCGGTTGAACGGAAGATTTTACCGGATACAGACTCCTTCCAGGCCGGCTGCGAAAAAGCGACGTATAAGACCTTCGGATCAGCAGGCGCAACAGCTATGGCCGAGATCCTGCGGTCCGAAATTCCCGTCAAAGGAATTCCCAACGGCTTCCACGAGTCGCCGCCGTCCGTAGAACGGAAGACGTCGTCATAGCCGGTGTAGAAGGTCGATGTATCAGAGGGATCAGCGATGAACGGACGCTGGTATTCAGCCTGTCGGCCGGAGGGAAGATTCATCATCCGCCATTGACCGGAAGAAGCTTCCCATCGGAAATTAAGGTTATTGTTACCATCCGTGGAAATGCAGGTGGCACCTTCCGGACCGATAATCAGCGGCTTCATCCCGTCGCCTCCGCGAA
>JBJOMA010000019.1:0-27938 GCA_046052625.1 Bacteroidota bacterium | reverse complement strand
GCTTTGCTTGCGACCTATTCGACCTTCCAGTACAACGCCGCGATCCGGGAACTCGGCAAGGTCTTCGGACTTCCCAAAGCGGAGATCGATGCCATGGCGGATCGTCGTTCTACACGTGTCATCGATGATTCGATCAAGCGTAATATCCATCTGGCGGCCATGCGTATCCTGGATTTCCCAAGCCACCTGAGCATCCATGCCGGCGGTGTGCTCATCTCCGAGCGTCCGGTCACCTGGTACACGGCGACCCACCTTCCTCCCAAAGGTTTTCCCACTACCCAGTTCAGCATGCTGGAGGCGGAAGACATCGGACTCTATAAGTATGACATACTCAGTCAGCGCGGACTCGGTCACATCCGCGATACCGTCGAGCTGGTGAAGCGCAACAGGGGTATCGCAATCGACATCCACCAGACCGTGCGGTTCAAGGAGGATCCCAAGGTCAAGCAGCTGATTCGCGAGGGGCGTTGTATCGGCTGCTTCTATGTCGAGTCGCCCGCGATGCGGATGCTGCTGAAGAAATTACGTGTCGACCGTTACATCCAGCTGGTAGCGGCCAGTTCGATCATCCGTCCGGGCGTGGCAAAGTCCGGCATGATGCGTGAATACATCCTGCGAACCCACGACCCTTCCCGCCGCACGTACATCCATCCGGTGATGGAGGAGCTGATGGAAGAGACCTACGGTATCATGGTCTATCAGGAGGACGTCATCAAGGTGGCGCACCATTTCGCCGGATTGTCATTATCGGAAGCGGACGTGTTGCGCCGAGGTATGTCCGGTAAGTTCCGTTCCCGCGAGGAGTTCGCCCGTATCCGTGATACGTTTTTCTCCAATTGCCGTGACCGCGGTTATGCGGAACCGGTCACGGCCGAAGTATGGCGGCAGATCGAGAGTTTCGCCGGCTACTCATTCTCCAAGGGACATTCCGCCTCGTATGCGGTCGAGAGTTTCCAAAGCCTGTACCTGAAGGCCCATTATCCGCTGGAGTTCATGGTCGGTGTCATCAATAACTTCGGGGGCTTCTACCGTACCGAATTCTACGTGCACGAGGCACGTATGGCCGGTGCCACGATCCATGCGCCGTGTGTGAACCGCAGCCGTTATCTTACTGACCTGCAGGATACGGATCTTTACCTCGGCTTCATCCATCTGGCCGGACTGGAGCAGCACGTCGCGGAGGTGCTACTGGAGGAACGCGAACAACACGGCGCTTTTCTCGGAATGGAAGATTTCATGCACCGGGTGTCGGTCACACTCGACCAGCTGCGTCTGCTGGTGCGGGTCGGCGCATTCCGTTTCACCGGTCGCACGCGGCAACAACTCTTATGGGACCTTCATGCGGTTCTCGGGGAGGAGAAGCGGACGGTAGTCCGGTACGAACTGTTCCCCGTCGAAGCCGAAGCGCATGCGCTTCCGGAACTGCACTACGATCCGTACGACGAGGCCATTGATGAGATTGAACTGTTGGGATTCCCGCTTTGCTCGCCGTTCCTGTTGTTGAAGGATCCGGTTGATGATTCGCCGGTGGCTGCCGACCTGTCCGGCCGCATCGGCCGCTCCATAACCCTTGTCGGATACCTGGTCACCTATAAGTATACCTCCACGGTGAAGCGCGAGACGATGGTGTTCGGCACTTTCCTGGACCGCGAAGGACGATTCTTCGACACGACGCACTTTCCGAAAGTCGTACAACAGTTTCCGTTGCGGGGAAGAGGGTGTTATCGCATTACAGGACGTGTCGATGAGGAATTCGGATTCTGTAGTATCACCGTAACCGCACTGGAAAAGCTGCCTGTCCGTTGAGGCCGACAGGCGGAACTGATCAGATCCAGAGATCTTTTTTCTCCAGATGGATCTTGTTGCGGAAAAAGTATTTGGTGCTTTCCTCGAACGATTTCGTGAAGTCGGATACGTAAAAGCGATGAACCGGTTTACGCTTGGAGGCCAGCAATTTCTTTTTCCGCAATACATCACGGACATGTCCGGCCACTACACCGGCTGAATCCACGATTTCCACTTCGCCCTTGTAGTACTCCTCGACTTCTTTCTTGATCAGCGGGTAGTGCGTGCAGGCCAGGATCAATGCATCTATTTTGGAAAGCTTCCGGCTGTCAAGATAAGAGCCGATCACGGTACGGCTGATCTTGTTGTTGAAGAATCCCTCCTCGATCATCGGCGCCAGCAGGGGTGTCGCCAGTGATGCGACTTCCAATTGACGGTTCTTAAGATGGATCTTCTTCGCGTAAATATCACTCTTGACGGTGCCCTTGGTACCTATGACACCGATCTTCCTGCGTTTACGGCTACGGGAGACGTGGTCGACCACCGGATCGATCACGTTGATGACCGGTACTTTTCCGCCTACGAAGTCCTTGACCGTTTCGTAGGCGAAAGAGGACGCCGTATTGCAGGCGATGACGATCATCTTGCACTGCTGCTGCAACAGGAATTGCGCGATACGAATGGAATAATACTTGATGGAGTCGGGCGACTTGTCTCCGTAGGGGAGGTGTGCCGTATCACCGAAGTATACCAGTGACTCGTTCGGGAGGGCTTCCTGGATGGCGTTGGCAACCGTCAGCCCGCCGATACCGGAGTCGAAGATACCGATCGGACGGGTGGCGGCACCGGCCTTTGAAGCGTTTGCTGTTGGCATTGTTAAAGGCAAATATACGTTTTGAAACCCATCCCGTGCGGATTGCGGGCCGCTGCCGCTTTCATTCAAACCATCCGGCGTACATCTTGTAGCGGTCCGGCAATTCTTCCAGAAGCTTGCGCTGTTCTTCGGAAACGGGCTTGAGCTTCTTCGCCGGTGAGCCAGCGTAGATATGACCGGATTCGACTACCGTGTTTTCCAGTACCACCGACCCGGCGGCAACAATGCTGAACGGTTCTACGACGGCATGATCCATGACAATGGCTCCCATTCCGATAAGAACATTGTTCTTCAAGGTGCAGCCGTGGACGATCGCATTATGGCCGATGCTGCAGTTGTCCCCGATTTCAGTGGTCGCTTTCTGATAGGTGCAATGGATGACGGCACCATCCTGAATATTCACCCGGTTGCCGATCCGGATGGAGTTCACGTCCCCGCGGACCACCGCATTGAACCAAAAACTGCAATCGTCTCCGGTAACGACATCTCCTACAATCGTCGCATTATCGGCGATAAAACAGTCTTTGCCGAATCGGGGATGTTTTCCGTGGACGGGAAGCAACAGTGGCATAGGCGGCGCTTGGATATTTTCAGTAAATTTAATCCTTGAAACAGCATCTTCGTCCGACCGTGCCGGTAAAAACAAACATAGTTTTCCTTGTCGCAGTTTTTGCGCTGTTTTCGTTTTCCTGCAAGGAGCCCATCGAATATCCGCTGGAGCCGGTCATCACCTTCAAGTCCATCGCTACCACGCAGGATGCGTTCGGGTTCGATTCGAAGGTTTATGTGTCCATCACTTTCACGGACGGAGACGGTGATATCGGCTATTACCCCCGTGAGTCGGGACGAAATGCCTCCGTATTCGACGATCCTGCAAGTCCTTATTACAATAATTTCATTGTCAAGACGTGGATCATGCGCTCCGGTAATTGGATGGAGGACACTACGAATGTCTCTGCACGATTACCTTATATGACACCGGAGGGTGCCAATAAAGCATTGAAGGGTGAAATCCAACGTGAACTCACGCTACCGCCCCAACTGGTGCAGGATACATTGAAATATGAGATTTTCATCTGGGACCGGTCGTTCAATCAGAGTAATACGGTCACCACTTCAGAAATCGTGGTCAATACGCAGTAATCTATTTCCTTTTCGTCCGACTTCCGGTAGTCCACCCGAAAACATTTTTCATCCGATCCGCCAGGTATTCCTGCTCTGTCTGTCCGGGTGTAGGGATAAGCTCCGCGGTCCTTCTTGTTGTCATCAAATCCATCAGGGTGCTATAGCCGGACCTGCACGTGATATTTTTTGAATAAAGTACGGCATGCAAAAGTGCGGTGTCATCCAGATGTGATACGATGCGGACGTTATGGACCTGCCTGTCCACAGGTTTATCCGGAAGTCCCAGTACGAGCAGTGCCTGTACTGACGAATTAAGCGCGAGCTCGAGCAATTCTTTTTCAAGCAGGCTCCGTTGCGGTTCAGGTCCGCTGAGCAACAGCAACCTGTCGTATTTCCTGAAGGCATCCTCTGATACATTCATCCCTTCAAATCGCGACAGCCAGCCAATGTAACGCGCATTCGGCGGCATCGGCTGTCCATGTGACAACCTCCCGGAAAGATTGTCTTCGCCCGGACGGTCCGGTATCCAGCACTCATCAAATTGGGCGATCCACCGATGCATCCGGGCATCGATAAGTCGGCCCGCAGGTTTCATCCACCTCGGATAATTCAGAAAGAGCTGATGAGTAACCAATACCGTTCGCGTCTTTTTGGTCCAGAGTCCATATCTGTTGTCCGATACCACAAGATCAAAGCTTCTCCGGTCCAACAGCCGTTCCAGCCAAACGTGTTCTTCGCGAATCGCTCTCAGCAGCCGGGGAAGTTGAAACGCCAGTTTCATCATCAACGGCAGATGACGGCTGTACGTGATTCCGTATCCTTTCAAGGAGATGTATTCCAGCTCGGGAAAATACGTGCGCAACAAGGCGCCCGCCCGCCCGTCGGTGGCGATGGTGACAGTATGTCCCTCCTGCACGAACCGACGGATCAGCGGCACACACCGTGCAGCATGTCCAAGCCCCCAATCCAAGGGAGCTACCAGGATCCGGCTTCCCGCCGGCAGACGTCCCCTCAACGGACTGTGCATCATCGGTCAGGTTAAAGCAGTTCTATAGCCGGATCCCAAAATAATTTTTTGAAGTCCACGACCTGGTCATTTTCCACACGTATTCCTTCGGCCTCCAGGAGTTCCTGCATCCGCGTAAGTGAGCTGAAATGGTGTTTGCCCGTCAGCAGACCGTTACGGTTCACCACACGATGGGCAGGTACTTTCGGACGCACCTCGTGCGAGCCGTTCATTGCCCAGCCGACCATCCGGGACGATCGGGCGGTGCCCAGGTAGTTGGCTATGGCTCCGTAAGATGTGACACGCCCTTTCGGAACCAGTCGGACGACTGCGTACACCTGGTCGAAGAAGCTGTCGAGCGTGGAGCGGTTGTTTGTCATGCCAGACGGAAACGGAGGTAACAGATCTTACTTCCCTGTGCCAGCCAGACCTTTTCATACGTGGTCTTGATGGAGAGCACGTCGTTTACATAGGGTGAAGCATACAGGTCATCCGTCATCACTTCGACGGGCAGGCCTTGGTGTCGGATCACCTCCAGCGTATAATCGTACAGCGGTTTGCTGTCTGTTTTAAGATTGACCGTACACCCTGAGGAGGCGAAGGCACGGTAGTGATTCAGGAACTCCGGAGATGTGAGCCGCTTGTGTTCGCGGCTTTCACGCGGCTGCGGATCCGGGAACGTGATCCAGATCTCTTCCACCCGGTCGGCCGTACTGAAAAAGGCTTCGATGGTGCCGATCATGATACGGAGGAAAGCGGCGTTGGTCTGCCCCTTTTCGAAGGTGGTCTTCGCGCCCCTCCAGATCCGTGCTCCTTTCCAGTCGATGCCGATGAAGTTCCTTTCCGGAAACAGCCCGGAAAGGCCGACTGTGTATTCCGCCCGTCCGCAGCCCAGTTCAAGCGTGATCGGATGGTCGTTTTTGAAGAAATCGCTCAGCCATTTCCCTTTCAGCAGGTGATCGGGCATGGGGAATTGCATCCGCGGCTGGAAAACATGGGGGAATGCCGCGTTCTCTGCGAACCGCTTGAGTTTGTCTTTTCCCATGCGGCAAAGGTAGCGACTGTGGCGGGTATTCGCATGCTGCTTGGGGACTCCGGCTCCGTTTACGTACCTTTGCACCATCATGATTACCAGAGAGCAAGTCGTCGACGCCCTACGCAATGTGATTGAACCGGATCTGAAAAAGGACCTCATCACCCTGAACATGGTCGAAGACATCCAGGTGGACGGTAAAAACGTCTCCTTTACGGTCGTATTGACCACTCCCGCGTGTCCGCTGAAAGAGCTGATCCGCAACGCTTGTGTGAACGCTGTGGTCCATTTCGTGGACGAAACCGCACAAGTGACCGTCAACATGACCGCACGAACGACTTCGGGCAGAGGGACGACGGATGAATTGCTGCCGAATGTGAAAAATATCATCGCCGTCGCTTCCGGCAAGGGCGGCGTGGGCAAGTCGACCGTTGCAGCCAATCTGGCTGTGGCGCTCGCTAAAAAAGGTGCTAAGGTCGGACTGATCGATGCCGATATCTATGGTCCCTCGCAGCACATCATGTTCGGTGCCGAGCATGAGCGTCTGTTCGTTAATGAACGGGATGGCAAGCAGTACATGCAGCCCGTCGAGAAATATGGAGTAAAGGTCCTTTCCATCGGCATGATGGTGGATCCCGATCGTGCCATCCCGTGGCGCGGACCGATGGCTTCCAAGGCGCTGAAACAGCTCTTCAGCGACGCCGACTGGGGTGAACTCGATTATTTGCTGATCGACCTTCCTCCCGGAACGGGCGATATCCATCTTACGCTGGTATCAGCCGTGCCTGTCACCGGAGCAGTCATCGTCAGCACACCGCAACATGTAGCGCTGGCCGATGCCCGTAAAGGAATCAGCATGTTCCAGCTTGATACCATCAATGTCCCCGTGCTCGGCTTGATAGAGAACATGGCGTATTTCACGCCGGCGGAATTACCGAACAACAAATACTACATCTTCGGCAAGGAAGGTTGCCGAAACATGGCCGCTACCATGGGTGTCCCTTTCCTCGGTGAAATCCCTTTGGTGCAAAGCATCCGCGAAGGCGGTGATACCGGAATTCCCGTAGCCTTGGATGATGAAGGTCCGGTAGCGGGAGCATTCGCCGAAGCGGCCGATCAACTCATCCGCCAGACTGCCATACGGAATGCCGAACAGGCTCCCACCCGGCGGGTGAATGCTGTTTCCTATTGATAGCTTATTATCAAAATGACTGCTGAAGACCAACTCATCCTACGCATCGAGGAAGCACTCGGACAACTGCGGCCCTATCTGGAAGCGGACCAAGGCGATGTCAGCCTGGTGGAAGTGACCGACGATATGGTCGTCCGCCTGAAATTCCTCGGCGCCTGCAGCTCTTGCAGCATGAGTTCCATGACGCTGAAGGCCGGCATCGAACAGACCATTCTGCGAATGGTGCCTGAGATCAGACGCGTCGAGGCGGTGGAATAAAAAAAGCGGGCGCACAAGGCCCGCTTTTCATTTTCTTTAGTTAAAGTTACTGATTCAGGAACTGTGATATCTTTTTAAAGTAAACGTCCTTGTCCGTAGCGAAGTTCTCCGCATTGCTGTTGCTGGCGGTGACGATATAGGTGTTGCTGACGCACTTCAGGATCTTCGTGTCTGCCGGCGTGATCATCTCGTCTTTCGGTGAAACGATCAGCATGACTCCCTTCAGCTGGGTGTGAGAATTGTCGCAGGCATACATAGGCTCATACTTCTTGTCGAATCCGAAGGGGATGATGACATCTTTGCCACGCTTTTCCTTCATCTTTCTCTTCATTGCTTCCAATCCCGTCCAGGGACCGTCAGCGATGATCTTGCGGGTTTCGATGCGGTTGGCACCGACACCCAGCGAAATTCCTGCGCCGATGTTCTGCCCGTAGAGATCGAAGCGGGTGATGGCGCGTGATTTGCGAAGGTGATCCAATACCGCATTCAGGTCGTTCAGGAATTGCGGATAGATATAGGTGTCCGGGTCGATCGGAAATTCACTCGAGGCTCCGAAGCCACGGTAGTCGTAGGTTATGACGTTCCAGCCGGCGGAGAGGAAATTCCCCACCAGTTCGATGTTGTCTGCCATGTTGCCATCGCCGCTTCCGCTGATGACCATCCAATTGGTAGTCTTAGTGGGCAATTCGAAGAACCAGGCGTTCAGCATGGCACCGTCCTTGGTGGCGATCCGTTCTTCCTTGTACGTCATGCCGTATTTTTCCGGCTTAACAGCGTACTCTTTCGATGGGTTCAGCGCAGCAGCTGAAAAGGTGACGGTCAGGAGTGCCGCTACCAGTAGAGAATTGAGTGTGTATTTCATGATCAATCGTTGAATGAGGCGCCAATTTCCTGAAAAGATTTAGTTCTGACAAAGGAGAATGCATGAAGATTTACGCCCCCTGATCCGATGCGTCTTTTTTCAGAATAGAGCCGTTTTTAGCCGTATTTGAACCAAATTTAATCGCGCATTGTTATGCATTCAGTGTTTTCACTAAAATTGCTTTTAATCGCCAATCCCCGTTACTATGAAAATCCAACGGCTCTTAGTTTTGTCCCTGATACTGACCCTGTTTACAGTCTCTTCCGGGGCACAGACCACCGGTTCCTTTGTATTCGAAGGTGTCAACCGCACTTATATCGTCTACACACCTCCTTCCTATGTTCCCGGTAGCAGCCTGCCGCTGGTTTTCGTACTTCATGGTTTCACCCAGACCGCACAGGCGATCATGGATGTCTCGGCATTCAACGATGTGGCTGACACGGGTAACTTCATTGTCGTCTATCCCAACGGTGTCGGCAACGCATGGAACACCAACTCGGGAATGACCGGCGGTTCAACGGCCAATGATATCGGCTTCATTGCCGCGTTGACCGATACGATGTTCTCCCGCTATGGCATTGATACAACGCGCGTCTATTCCTGCGGTTTTTCCGCCGGCGGTTATATGAGTCATCGGTTGGCCTGCGAATCACCCCGCTGTTATGCCGCTGTCGCCTCGGTTGCCGGAACTATGAGTGCAGGCGCCTATTCCGCCTGCAATCCCTCACGTCCGACACCGGTCCTGCAGATCCATGGAACTGCCGATGGTATCGTATCCTACAATGGCGGTGCAGGCGGCGTCTCGGTCGATGACGTGATGGCGAAATGGACCACAGTCGATGTGTGTCCCGCTACTGCCTCGGTCACTGCGCTTCCGAATACTAATAGCTTCGACAACTCTACCGTGGAAAGCAGCAGTTATTATCCCTGCACCACCAATATCGAGGTCAAACTCCTTAAGGTGATCGGTGGCGGACATCAATGGCCCGGCACGACCGCCTTGTTGGGAGGATTGGGAACGATCAACCGCGACATTTACGCAAGCGGTGAGATCTGGAACTTTTTCAGGAATTACACTTGCAACAGTATATCCACTTCGATTCCTGTCGGGGAGAATGACCTGATTGCATTGGAACGCATTTCAACGGATCATTTCATTGTCAGTACCGGTGATGTAACGAATGTCCGATACCGGATGTATGACATGAACGGAAGAAGTGTCCTTTCCGGTGCGGCTGTCAACGGTAGTATCATTGATATTTCTGCGGTCTCCCGAGGATGCTTTCTGCTTTCTGTTTATTCGGACGAAACGGTACGCACTTACCGCCTGGTTCGCTGATCGGTCGCCACCGTCAGCTTTTTCTGTAAATCATCTGGCCACGGAAAGTTTTATGTGTTTCGTACTGCCGTCCTTTGAACGGACCGTGACCTGATAAATTCCAACTGACAGGCTGCGGATATCGCACGGCAATACGCTCCCTTTGACTGAAAGACACTGCTGACCCGTTGCAGACAAGATGATGATGTCATCGGTAGCAGCTGTTCCCTTCAAGTACAGATAATCGCTAGCCGGGTTAGGGTATAACACCGGCGAATAATAAGTCTCGTAATCAGGAATACCGGTCGACAAGTTACTTGCACCCGGAGTCGACGTTCCTTGCAGTACCATCGGTCGTACGCCGTCTGGCAGGCAGCCGGAAGACTGGTCCGTAAGCATGGGGCCGAAGAGCACCGAGTCCAGGATCCGGTAGTTTTCACCGTTGTAATAGGAAACATAGATTTCCTCTCCTGCACTTGCGCTCAATTTGAAATTCATGTGCAATCGCCCCTGACTTTTGTCTTCATCCGCCCAAAGCAACAGGAATCCGTTTCCGGAAATCGTCGTATCCGGCAGGCGCCATTTTCCGAGGTCGCCCAATGTATCCGTCAGATGGATACGCGCCAGCGGCTGACCGTTGGAAAGCGGGTTGTACAGTTCCATCCAGTCGTCGAACTCTCCGGCTTCGTCGGTAACCGTCGTGGAATTGCCGGACATCCATTCGTTGATTTTTAGGAAGGGAATGCCGCTTGTGACCGCTGCGTTCCAGCCGCTACGTGGTTCACGTCCGGTTCTTCCCGTCATATCGGTATGAGCGATGAAGTAGTAGAGTGTGTCTGAATTGGCGATTCCGGCAAAAGCGCCATAATAACCGTCGCCCGCCACGAAATCACGATGAAGGCCATCGTCGTAGAGAAGTGCAGACTGCTGCGGTCCTGAATTCCAGCGAAAAGTCAGACTTGCATTGCTGATGGGGTCTTCGTCTTCGATCCAGGTGCGGATGAAAACCGAGTCGCCTGCAACCGGGAACCGCGGGATATGCCGTGTCTCGCTGAATATCGGTGCGACCGGTACCGGTGTCAGTTGAGCGATCGTAGCGGATTGCCGGATGCGGATGAAGGATTTGATACCGTCTTTCACATGCGCGCCCCAGGACTGATCGAAACTGTTGAGGAAATCGGCATAAGAAAAGCCGTAGTCAAGCGAATGATAGTTGTCGTTCACGACATAGGGTGCGATGAGCGTTTTGAGGGAATCGAGGAAAGGGAACGCAACGGCCGTGTCTCCCATGCGGCTGATCAATTGTCCCATGAAGAAGCTGAAACGGTCGCGGTATTCAGATTGAGCCAGCAGACGGTTGATCAGCGGGCGATTGCCCGATGCCGGTGGCCAATTGTACATGTTGCGGGTCTTCCAATCGATGTTGAACCAATCGATGCCGAAGGTGTTGTCCGTATCATAGGGTATGTACTCGAACTTACCGGTTTCCCGGTTCTTATAGAGGTAGAAATTATTGACATTGAAGAAGCTGTTGTCCCAATGTCCGGTGGCGATATCCACGGCGTAGGACCGCAGGAGCGAATTCACGTTCAACAGCCGTTCAATTGAATCCTTGAACTGGGCAGAATTGTTGTTGTTAAGCTGGTCGATGAAATGGGCCAGATCGCTGTAATCGTCTTCGGCCAGATTGGTCTGAAGTTCATAGACCCTTCGTGAACTGCCCAGTTTATAGTCGTTCGGGTTGTTGCTGATAAATGCCAGGTCGGCAGGATATGTGCACTTATAGAGATTGCCGCCGTTATTTCCGAAACGGGAGTCGATGAAGTTCTCGTCGATGTGTTCTACATTGACGTATAGGCCGTAGTAGTTGCCGTTGATGTACACTTCATAGTGGTTGGCGCGCGGTCCGGGCACCTTCATCGAGGCGAGCGTTTCCCAGTAGATCTTCGACCTGGAAATTGCCGGATCATTGTGTTCGCCGTTCAGGTTCATCTTCTCCAGGCGTTTGTAGGTGCGCCCCGGAACAAAGGTGTTGAAGGAGATCTTGAAGGATTTTTTCGCAGCTCCCATGGACGTGTTGCCACGGAAGGAGACAGCTGCCTGTAGCACCGTATCGGTAGTCAGACGGTCGTCGATGATGACGGTGCAGGGGTATTCGTGGTCGTTCACATTGGCATACATGGCTGTCAGCGAATCGGCTTCTAATTGGACGTCGATCCGATGGACGACATTGTCCGTATAGACCTTGTTTTCCGAATTCGTCAGGATGAAGGGCTGAGCAATCGACAAATTACCGATCAGCAGCTGTAAGAAAAGTGCTTTCTGAAGTTTCATCCTGTCAATATAATGAATTGTGAAGAAATCTCTTTTTTTGGGTGGCAGGGGGCTATGAAAAGTGTATTGAATCCTTATTTTGCCTTAAGATTCGATTCAACGATTATGAAAAAAACTGATCGCCAGCCTTTTTCACCCAAAGCATGGCGTTTTCTGGCAGGCGCTGTGGCATTCCTCTTGTACCTGAATTCGTGCACCTTCGAATACACGATGGATGATGATATTTTCTTTCTCAAGCATCGGTCTGTCCAGAAAGGATTATCCGGCAGTGCAGAGATCTTTTCCCATGGCAGTATGGAAATGTTCGACGGTACGAAAGGTGTTCAGACCTATCGTCCGGCCTATCTGATGGTATTCGCCCTGGAGAAACAGCTGTTCGGAGAGGTTCCGGCGATCTCTCATTTCATCAATGTCGTCCTGTACGCCTTGTTGGCAATAGTGTTATTGGGGCTTTTGCTGTCTTTATTACGGAATCACGATCCGCTGTTGTCTGGATTAATCACCTTGCTATTCGTCGTACACCCTGTACATACCGAGGTTGTTGCGAGTGTGAAAAGCCGTGATGAGATCCTGGCGGCTTTGTTCTGTCTGCTCGCCTGGCGCAGTTATCTTGTTTATCTCGATAAAGGCGAACGTAGGCGTCAGCTTGCGGCGGTAGCGTGGTTTCTGCTTGCTTCCTTCACCAAAGAGAGTACGATTGCTTTCCTGGCGGTCTATCCGTTCAGTGCGGTCGTTTTCAGAAGCCGAAGCATTAAGTCGGCCCTGAAAGATACAGTACCCTTTCTTGCCGTAAGCGTCTGCTACCTTGCGGTACGGATCGGCATCGAGGGGACGGTCAACGAATTTGCCGGTCTGCCGATCCTTGCGAATGTACTTACGGCCGCGAAAGATGTGTTCGAATTGTATGCCACCAAGCTGGAGATCCTTTGGTACAATCTTAAAATGGTTTTCTTGCCTTGGCCGCTGGCATGGGACTATTCATATAACCAGATACCATTGGTCGGATTCGGTTCGATTCTGCCTTGGCTGGCTCTTGTCAGTTATGCAGCGATGCTATATGCCGGTATACGCTACTTAAAGACGCAGCCCGTACTTGCATTCGGTTGCTGGTTTTTCCTGTTCACCTCCTCCCCGACGAATAATTTCTTTGTCAATAATACGACCACCTTCGGGGAGCGACTGTTGTTCACCCCTTCGCTGGGGGCCTGCATGATCGTGGTTACGATTGTTTTTGCATGGGGCCGGAACAGCAAAAAAGCTTCAATATCACAGAGTGCCTTGATTCCGGTGCTGACGCTGGCTTCTCTGTTCACAATCCTGACGATAGTTCGGGCGGCTGACTGGAAGGACAATCTTCGTCTGTTCGAGACGGGTGTTGAGGTGAATCCCGCTTCCAGCCGGACGCAGTACAGTCTGGCCTCAGAGCTGTTCAAACAGGCGCAGCGGTTGCCGGAAGGGGAGAAGCGCAATGACTATTTAAAGCGTGCCGGCGAGTCCTTCCGGAAAAGCATCCAGATCCTTCCGGAGAATTTCCAGGCCCGTTATAACTACGCGTTATACAGTTCCTACACCGGCGATACGTCTGTGGCCATTTCGGAATACAAGCGTATACTCGAATTGAAGTCTGATTACCTGGAAGCGATCAACAATCTCGGTGTGATTTACAATTCGAAACGGGACTTTGCCAACGCCTACCGCTATTACAAGATGGCGTACGATCTCGATCCGGACGCCTTGCTGGCGAAATCGAATCTGGGTGCCATGCTCTTCAATCAGGGACTGGATTACGGGATGCGCGGACAACAGGACTCCGCCATCGGCAGCTATCGTATGGCGCTGCGATATGATTCCTCCATGGTCATGGCTTATAACAACATCGCTTCGATTTTTGCCGGCCGTGGGACGTATGACAGTTGCCTGCACTACCTGAAAAAGGCTTACGCGTTCGACAATTCGAACTTGATGGTCATAGAGAATATCGCGGCGGTAAGTTATCTCAACCGGGAGTACGACCAAGGCATCGATTTCGCGAACCGGGCCTTACAGATGAATCCGCGTGCTACCAAGAGCATAAATACGTTGGTGAACTGTTACACTGCTTTAGGAAAGCCTGAAGAGGCAGCTAAGTGCAGGGCGAAGCTCAACTGAGTTGTGCTCGAAGCGACTGGTTCGCCACAGAGGGTGTTGCGGCAGTCTAAAATGTCTTGTGAAGATTCACTCGTGGCACTGACCTCACTTTCCGGGTTCCAGCAACTTCCGTAATCGCATCACCTCGTCAAAATTGCCTTTGGCATAATAACAGTCGGATAATACACCCAACATCGGCCGACTGTTACCGTACAGCAGCACGTGTTTTTGTGCAAGCCGGATGGCCTGGTCATAGTCTTTTGCAAGAAAGGAGGATACGGCGAAGTTTTCCAGTGTGCTGCGGTCCTCTCCGTTGATTGCAAGCGCCGCATTGAAGTAGATGAATGCACTGTCGTAGGACTGCCTGCGGGCATACAGCAGTCCGAGGCTGTTCAACGGTGCGGTATTACGCTTATCGTAGGCGGCACTTTCCTGATACAGGCGTTTCGCCTCTTCCTGTTTTCCTGCCACCTCCGCCTGACTGCCTTGCTTGTTCAGGATGTTTGAGATGTTGGTCGGGATGACAGGTTGTTCAGGATACGACTTCAGGGATTGCTCGAACCAGATACGGGAAGTGTCAAGGTCACCCTTCAATTCGTACAAACATCCCAGATTGGTCATCGCCATGAAATAGTCCGGATAGATTTCCAGTGACTTCCGGAATTCTGCAATCGCTTTGTCAGTGTAATTCTTCATCTTGTCGACATCGGAGGTCTTTTTTACTATTTCCCAATAGACGACTCCAAGATTGAAATGCGTCCGTGTGCTCCTGGGCGAAGCATCGACGCCATGTTGAAACAGTGTAAAATTGTCTTTCCAATTGGCTGTGGCACGGATAGTCAGAACACAGGAGCCTATGGCAAGGATTCCTGCTAAAGCAAGTAGCGGTTTTCTTAAAACAGGATTTCCTTGCCGGGATATGAAATGCCAACCCGTAAGGATCAGGCTGATACAGATGCCCAGGGACGGCAGGAACAACAATCGTTCGCCTAATGTCGTGGAGTTGATGAAGAACAGGTTGCTGATCGGCAGTAATGCGATAAGAAATAGCGCAATGCCAAAAATGATAGCCGGCAGCCTACGGAAATAAACTACGGAAACCGCTATCAGACCCGCATAGGACATCGCACCCATCCATGGCAGCAGATCGGTCCAGGTGTTCAACGGAATCTGATGATAGGTATAGTCCCAAACGAGCGGCCATGGGACGAAAAGCAGTTTGAGGTATAGGAAAAGTATGGCGGATCGCGTTGCGGTAGACTCATTAAGGTCTGTGGCCGTGAACAGGATGTTGTCCATGGCGCGCAGGATTGCAGTGCTTGGCGCATCCTGAATGACCGTTTGGCGGATCAGAAGGAAGACGGCACTGACAAGTAACAAAGGGATAGAAGGTCTTACCAACGAGGCGGGTGACCAACGTTTCAGAAGCCACTGACTAAGCGGGATGAGCGCAGCGAAAACGATGCCGCTTTCCTTGGACAACATCGCGATTAAGAGAAAACATGCGCTGAACCAATAATCTGTGTTGGATTTTAATCCATGTTCTCCGACCCGAATAAATCGAATCCATGCCAGGAAGCCGAAAAGTGCTGCAAGTATTTCATCTCGGCTTTTAATGCTTGCGACAACCTCGGAGTGAACCGGATGGATTGCAAATAGGAGTGCAATAGCACCGGCGACGACAGGAGGGACGTCCGGAAAGAGCTTTCGGAGCAATGTGAAAAGCACTTGGATAAGTATTGCATATAGCAATAGGTTGACCCAATGTCCGCCGGACGCTGTTGCTCCGAAAATGGACTTGTCCAGCGCAAATGTGAACATGGTCACCGGCCGGTATGGTTGGTTTACGGTGTTGATGCCCCCTTCTCCAAGGCTGGTTTGTGTGAATATATCAATGAAGTTCGATACGCCTTTTTGAACAAGCATGTTCTTTTCATAGAACTCTCCGTCATCCAACGTGAAATCGAAATTGACGGTCTGTCCGTACAAAAGCATCACTGCGAATGCCAGGGCAAAGCGGATCCAACGGATGGAAATAGATGCCCCGTTTTTTTTCGACGAGTAAGTGGCGGCAGATGCTGAGTGCTTTGTCATGGCGATAATGAGACCAAAGTAACAGAGAATAGTTGAAAAATGAACCAGCGCCTTCAAGCAGAGGGTTGACCGTACTCCGCAAGAGGAAGGGGCCGTCTCGGCGCGCCGTAGGTGGCATCTACGGAGGCTGCTGCCAATCCCAATAAAATGAATCAGGCAAGGCTTAATAGGTATATTTGAAGCGTTTTCTCTGTCACTGTAACCCGGTTCGAATATCGATGACCGATATCCTTAAGAAATCGATTCCCAAAGCCATTCTGACTGCGGCACTGTTCACAAAATGGTGGTATGCGGTTCCTGTCGATGGTCCGGATAAGTTTTACTGGGGATTTCCACTGGCGTTTGTCGGCGAAGGTTTTCAAACATCCATGTCGCTACAAGTGTTCCTGCTGGAGTTCGTAGTCGATTTCCTGTTCTATGTCTTCTGTTGGATGGTGCTGCGCCAATTTTTCAAACGAATGAACATACGGCATTCCTTGAACAAACGGATTTATCGTGCAACTTGGATCTTATCATTCCTGGTCGTGTCTGTTTATAGTTCTTTAGTCGCCGCCTCCAGTCCGGTGATTCATTGGAAACGACCGTATCAATGGAATGTTAAAGCGACAGGCTATATTTTCATCTGGGAACGGACACCCCTCGTTGATTCGAAGGGTCGGGTTAACGACTGATTGATGAAGCGTACGTGCAACTTGTATCATTATTGAATGGAATGAAAAAACAGATCTGCTATATTCTCTTCTTGCATTTCGGGCTCATCGGCTGCAAATCAATGCAACAGGCAAAAAAATGCGTGGATGAAAACGGCAAAGTGGATATCACAATTTCGCCGATCGATGGTCCTTCGGTTATTTCCGGTATGGTCCGGGACATGGACACGGGTGAGCTGCTTCCATATGTAACAATAGTTCTTTCCGGTCACGACGGAAACAACCAGGGAGTCATATCCGATTCGGAGGGCCGTTTCAGCATGTATGGAGTATTCAAGCTGGGAGACTGCGGTTTGGCGATCAGCTGTATGGGGTATCAGGAAATTGAAATTCCGCTGAATATTACCAAGCCTTCATCTATCCGTCTCGATATCCGGCTGAAAAAGTACGTCTCCCAAGTCGAAAAACCGGTGATCTATTTATATCCCACAAGCAAGCAAACAGTGACTGTTGCGCTGGAATACGCAGGGGAATTGACGCATACCTATCCTGCTTATCCGACCGACGGATGGGTCGTAACTGCTGAACCCGATGGAGTCCTGCATGATGAAAAAGGGGAGGAATACTATGCGTTGTTTTGGGAAGGGATACCTGCTCAGCAACTTCGCCCTGAGGACGGTTTTATTGTCCCCGGAAATGAAACAGCTGGTTTTCTCGAGGAGAAGTTGGCGTATTTAGGATTGAACAGGCGAGAAGCCAATGAGTTCATCATGTACTGGCTTCCCCGGATGGAAAGTAATCCCTATAACTTGATACACTTTTCAGGCGAAGAATACGATAAGACGGCCCGATTGAAAGTCACCCCTTCCCCTGAAACTGTCATTCGCGTCATGATGCTTACACAACCCTTGAGCCACGCTGTCGATTTTCCGTTACAGGACCTGTCGTCCTTAAAGAAAGATAGAAAAGGATTCACCCTGGTTGAATGGGGTGGAAGCGTAGTCGAGGCGATAAGTATGTAGAAAGGCACGTGCAAACGTGCTGAAGAGAGTGAGTGAACTGCGGTCAAGTCCGCCTTCGTAATTGTTCACTGTAAACTAAAAGCCATTGAAGCGTCTCTATCGGAAGACTTCAAAGTGAATTGTCAATAGGACGCCTACTTGCCTTTCGGCCAGCTGCCGATTACATCACTCCACCGTCACACTCTTCGCCAGATTCCTCGGCTGATCCACGTTGCACCCGCGCATCACGGCGATGTGGTAGGAGAGGAGTTGCAGCGGAATGACGGAAACAATAGGAACTAATGCGTCGTCCGTCTCCGGTATCTCGATGACGTGATCCGCCATTCCTTTCACCGTAGTGTCGCCTGCCGTCACGATTGCGATGATCTTTCCCTTCCGCGCTTTCACTTCCTGGATATTGCTGACTACCTTCTCGTAGGTGTCGTTCTTCGTAGCGATGACCACGACAGGCATTTCCTCGTCAATCAAGGCGATCGGTCCGTGTTTCATCTCGGCGGCCGGATAGCCTTCCGCATGGATGTAGGAGATCTCTTTTAATTTCAGCGCTCCTTCGAGGGCTACCGGGAATCCATAGCCTCGGCCAAGGTACAGGAAGTTACGAGCGTCCTTGTATTTCTTGGCGATCTCCATTACCTGGTTGTTCGTAGCGAGCGCCATTTCCACCTTCTTGGGAACCGCCTCGAGTTCCGCCAGCAACTGATGGTAGCGTGAATCCGGTATCGTTCCGCGATGACGGGCGATCTGGATGGCCATGAGTGTCAGCACCGCGACCTGAGCGGTGAACGCTTTGGTCGAAGCCACACCGATCTCCGGTCCTGCGTGTGTATAGGAGCCGGCATGCGTAGCACGGGGAATGGAGGAGCCGACCACATTGCATACACCGAAAATGGTGGCACCTTTGGCCTTCGCCAGTTCGATAGCGGCCAGCGTATCGGCCGTCTCGCCCGATTGCGATATAGGAATCACGATGTCGTCTTCCGTGATCACCGGATTGCGGTACCGGAATTCGGAAGCGTATTCCACTTCCACCGGTATGCGTGCGAACTCCTCGAACAGGTATTCGGCAACAAGCCCTGCGTGCCAGGATGTGCCGCAGCCGATGATGAGAATGCGCTTTGCGTTGGCAAATTTATTTTCATACTCGGAAATACCGCCCAGACGCAGAAATCCTTTATCGGCGTCGACACGGCCGCGCATGGAATCCCAGATGGACCGGGGCTGCTCGTAAATCTCCTTCAGCATGAAGTGCTCGTAACCGCCCTTCTCCAACTGTTCTATCTTCAGTTCCAGCTCCTGCACATACGGTGTCTTTACCTGGTTCTCGATGGTCTTTACCGTGAGCTCCCCGTTTCGTACCAGTGCCAATTCACCGTCGTCCAGGTAGACGACGTTGTTGGTGTACTCGATGATCGGCGTAGCATCGGAAGCGACGAAGAATTCGCCTTTCTCTTTGCCGACTCCCACGACGATCGGACTGCCTTTACGTGCGCAAATCAATTCACCGGGATGTTCGTGAGACAGAATCACGATGGCATAGGCGCCGATGACTTCACCAAGTGCAAGACGGACCGCTTCGTCCAGACTGACACCTGCGTTCTCGTAAATGTCCTCGATCAGGTGTACCAGTACCTCGGTGTCCGTATCGCTCTTGAATTCATGTCCGCGTTTTTTCAGTTCGGTCTTGATCGAAGAATAATTCTCGATGATTCCGTTGTGGATGATCGCGAATCGGCCGTTCTGGGAGTAATGCGGGTGTGCATTGCGGTCGTTCGGTTCGCCATGGGTTGCCCAACGCGTATGCCCCATGCCGATTTGTCCCGTAATGTCCTGGTCTTTTGCAAAGGCATGAAGGTCGCTGACCTTTCCTGCTTTCTTGAATACTTTCAGTTTGCCGTTCAGGATGGCGATACCCGCACTGTCATATCCCCGGTATTCCAACCGCTGAAGACCTTTGATCAGTATGGGATATGCCTCCCGCTGGCCGATATAAGCGACAATTCCGCACATGTTCGATAAAAATTAAATGGATTGTTTATTCAGGTAGTCGTGTGTAGTAGAGGTTCAATTTCATCGGGTAGGTGTCGTTCGTGCCGCTTCCTAGTAGCGCACGACCGGCCTGAACCGCTGAACCTGATACGACAAGAAAGTAGCCATAGTTACCCGTTGAACCCGCCAATACACGGTTAATGTGCCGAGTGAGGTTGAAAGTGTAGGTGCGATCGGCCAGAACGCCACCGAAAAAGCCCGACGGTTCGAAGTAGTCAGCTGGAAATGAAGTTGTTGTGCCGGTGGAATCCTGTGCTACGATCAGCAGGCTGGAGGGAGCCGGATAGGTGGAGGTTGAACCCGCCTGAAGGGTGATTTTCAATTCAGCCCGGTTGACGACTATATTACCTGAATCCTTCAGCCGGTCCAGGTAGGGCAGGTCGAATTTGGTCTTTACGCCGGCCATCGCCTGAAGGCAGACAATGCTGTCGGCATACGTGGAGTCCTGGAGGTGTTGCTCGATCGGAAAGCCGGTAAAATCGTGTGTGAAGCGGGTCGATTTGGCACCTGTGAGCGCCCAGTTGTAGGATTTTGCCGTGCCGGCCGTATCGTGGTAATACAAGGTCATCCGTGAATTGAACACATCGAAAAGATCGATGCATCCCTGACCTGCACCGACGGCATCGTCGATGACAATCCGTATCCCCTTGAAGTATTCCTTCCACGCATCGTTCGTCTGGAAGGTGCTGCTGCCGTTGAGTGCTACAAGACTGTCGGCCAGAATGCTGCTCATAGGAATCCGCAGCTGCGGTGATACAGTATCCGAGTCGATTACCAAACGCGTATTGGGTCTTGGCTGGAAGGTCAGTGATCCGATGGATGCACTCTCGGTGGTGAAGGTCGTATTGCTGAAGTACACGCTGTCCACGCTCATGGATTGCGTCAGCCGGTAGACATTGACGTTCTGGACCGCGTTGGTATCGCCGTAATACCCTTTGTAGAACAATCGCAATACTAGCGAATCGGTCGTCTGAAGCGTATTGAAACTGGGAGTTCCGAGCAGCACCACTTGGGAGAAACATTCGGCGTTCGTCTTGCCGAAATAGGGATCGACATAGCTGCCGATCAGCTGTGTCGACACTTCGTCGGTACGTATTGAATCTTCCCGGACAGTCCTTGTCAGGACCGTGACGGTATCAGTGAAGCCCATTTGCAATTCATCACCTGCCGGAAGAGCGTCCAGGCCCAATTCATCCGGATCCTTGCAGCCCTGAGCAAGCAGAACCAAAAGGGAAAGCAATGCGAACAGCGGGGATGCGCTGCCGGAACGAAATAAAAAGAAGGGGAAACTCAACAAGGCTGACGAAACTTGGCGCAAAGAAAAGCAAAAGGCAGGAAAGAACGAGGATAATCGTTTCCGCCGATCAGTCGGCCATTTCCGGTACCTGTTGGAGGATTTCGTCGTAGAATTCGGAGCAGGAGTTGACAAACCCTCCCTCTTCATCGAACGGCTTGAAGCCCATGGTGGGCTTTCCGGCCTTCTTGAGGTAGTTGTCGATAGCTGTGCTCTTTCCGTCACAACCTCGGATGACACCGTCACTGAGTTTCATGGCCGCCAGATGGATGTTTTCCATGGTGGGCTCTTTATACAGCTTCATGTCGTCTGCGGTCACGCCGTCCATCTTCAGTTTCTTCGTGAAGTTGGGGCTGAAATTCTCTTCCATATCCTGCAGGTAAGAGGAGTACACCACACGGGAATTACGGAACATCGGCTCATCCTTGTAGCCGGTCTTTACGAAGAAAGGAATCATGGATGTCATCCAGCCGTGGCAATGGATGATGTCGGGCGCCCAACCTAGTTTCTTGACGGTTTCAAGTACGCCGCGGCAGAAGAAGACCATGCGGTCTTCGTTGTCTTTGAAGAATTTCTTCTTAGCATCGCGGAAAACCATCTTGCGCTGGAAATACTCCTCATTGTCAATGAAGTACACCTGCATACGGGCACTCTGGATGGAGGCTACTTTGATGATAAGCGGATGATCGCTTTCGTCAATGATCAAGTTCATTCCGGAGAGACGGATGACCTCGTGCAACTGATTACGGCGCTCATTGATGAGTCCGAAGCGGGGCATGAACGTCCGTATCTCCCTTCCCTTTTCCTGAATGCCTTGCGGCAATTTTCTGGCAATGCCGGAAACCTCTGTTTCTTCTAAAAACGGGGTGATTTCCTGGGAAACGAAGAGTACTTTTGCGTTCTTCATGCTTCAAAATGCTAAGGAAGATTATAAACAAAGATACATAAAATAGGACAAAGCTTCAAATCCGCAACACCATCGCCCTTTTTTTAGCCTACTTTTGGCCTATAACAGCGAATTTTAAGCATTCAGTCCGATAATCGATATGCACCTTTCACTCCCCATGAACGAAGAAAATGGTCCTTTGATTGTATCGAATCCGCAAATGGAAATATTCGACAGCTCCGTTTTTCTGACCGAAGAGGTCGAATTCCTGAAATCGGAAGGCGCAACCGTCGGCTTTGTGCCGACCATGGGTGCGCTGCACGACGGTCACCTCTCCCTGATCCGTCAGTCACGCGCGAATTGTTCGCACACCGTTGGGTCCGTATTCGTCAATCCTACACAATTCAATAATCCGGACGATCTTAAAAATTATCCCCGGACGCTGGACGAAGACATCCGGTTGCTCGAACAGGCGGGCACAGACATCCTGTTCGCACCTTCAGAAAAGGAGATCTATCCGGATGCCGAAGCCCGCTCCTCGGTACCTGTCGTGGACCTGGGACTGCTGGATAAAGTTATGGAGGGTGTTCATCGTCCCGGACACTTCCAAGGTGTTCTTCAGGTCGTTCACCGTCTTTTCGAAATCGTCCGGCCGGATGTCGCTTTTTTCGGTGAAAAGGATTTCCAGCAGCTGGCGGTCATCCGACGGATGACAGAGGCATTGGCGCTTCCTGTAAAGATCGTGGGTTGCCCTACACGGCGTGAAAAGGACGGACTGGCCATGAGCTCGAGGAACGTAAGGCTCACCCCGGAGCAACGTGCCGCAGCACCGTCCTTGTTTCAGGCACTTACATTCATTCGGAAGAACTGGGAAGACCGTTCTGTAGCCAAGCTCAAGTCCGAAGCGGCGGCGCTGATAGGGAAAAGCGGTATCGCACAGATCGAATACATCGAAATCGCCGATGCCACCACGCTTCAGCCGGTGGAGGTGATCGACGGTAACTCTCATGTACGCTGCTTCGTCGCTGCACGAATCGGTGACGTTCGACTGATCGATAACGAGGCGGTCGTGCGTCCTTACGACTTTATCTGACCGCTTCCCGTTTCCACGAAGCTTGTACCCGACCACTGACACTACCATGCCGAACAGCGATTTTGCATTGGTGACCGGCGCCTCGTCGGGTATCGGTGAGGAATTGGCACGACTGTTTGCAAAAGCAGGGATTCCGGTGGTGCTGGTCTCCCGCCAAAAAGAGAAATTAGATCTCATTGCGGGAGAGTTGCGCAGACAATACGGAATAGAAGCGCATGTGTTCGCCTGTGATCTCAGCGATCCGGCTTCCGCGCAACGAGTGTTCGACTTCTGTCAGATGACCGGATTGCAGGTGCGTTATCTGGTGAACAATGCCGGGTTCGGTGATTACGGTCCCTTTTCCGATTCCGATCCGGACAAGCAACAACGGATGATTGGGGTCAACATCGGATCCCTTACATTGCTGACACGTCTTTTTCTTCCGAGCCTGTTATCGGCCGGTCGTGGTCGGATCCTCCAGGTCGCTTCGATGGCGGCTTTCTTGCCCGGACCCGGAATGGCGGTTTATTATGCTACCAAGGCCTACGTGCTCCATTTCAGTGAAGCGGTATCCGCCGAGATTTCCGGCAGTGGTGTAACAGTGACTACCCTTTGTCCCGGACCCACTTACAGCGGATTCTATGACGCGGCGGGTATGCAAGGCATCCGGTTGTTCGAATTAAGAAAAGTCCCGACTGCCAGAAAGGTGGCGGAATTCGGTTATAGTGCCATGATGCGCGGAAAAAGAGTGGCCGTATACGACCGCAGCAATGCGCTGACTGCATCCCTCATCGGATTTTTTCCGCGCGGATGGGTATTACGTACTTCACAGTATTTGAACGGAAAATACGGTAGCGCCCGGTAGCATCCGATTCAGCTTCGGATATTTGCTTCCAACAATTACATGCCCTCCTTTGGCAGTCTTAACTCCGCATGACCTTGGCTTCATCGACTCCTGTTTACCTTGACCACAATGCCACCACGCCGGTCCATCCGATAGTGCTGGAGCGGATGATGCCGTATTTCTCCGATCACTTTGGAAATCCTTCGAGCCGCTTGCATGCCTGGGGATGGGTTGCGGCAGAGGCGGTCGCTGTGGCCCGTGAACAGGTTGCCGTACTGATAGGTGCGGAGGCACATGATATCGTTTTTACCTCCGGGGCTACGGAGGCGGTCAATCTCGCATTGAAAGGCGTGTTCGAAGTCGCCGGCAGACAACGGCGTCGGATCGTCACGGTTGCCACGGAACACCGTGCCGTCCTGGATACCTGCAAAAGGCTGGAAGCGCTCGGCGCGGAGGTGGTCGTACTTCCGGTGCAGCCCGACGGCATGATCGATTTGGATGAATTGCGTTCGGCAGTAGATGATCAGACGTTGTTGGTCGCTGTGATGCTGGCGAACAACGAGACGGGCGTCGTTCAGCCATTACGTGCAGTCGGCGCTATCGCCCATGCTCAGGGAGCTTTATTGTTTTCCGATACCACCCAAGCCGCCGGCAAGCTGCGGATTGACGTGGAAGAGGAAGGCATCGATCTTTGCTGTCTTTCCGCACATAAGTTCTACGGTCCTAAAGGAGTCGGTGCGTTATTTGTGCGTCGGAAGTCACCCCGAGTCCCTATTGCCGCGCAGCTCGACGGCGGAGGACATGAAAACGGCAGGCGCAGTGGGACACTAAATGTTCCGGGAATCGTGGGAATGGGTGCTGCTGCGGAAATCGCCACCCACGACTGGTGGAACGACGCCGAGCGGATATCGGTCTTGAGGACGCAGCTGGAGCAGTGTCTGCTCGATCTGGGCGGGGTGACGGTTAACGGGAATACCCGCTACCGCTTACCCAATACGACCAACCTTTGTTTCCACGGAACGCCGGTTTCCGGCTTCATACGGAAACTCGAGGGTTTGGGCGTATCGGCGGGAAGTGCTTGCTCGTCCGCACTTCCTGATCCTTCACATGTCCTGCGGGCAATGGGTATGACGGATGTCAATGCTGCGTCTTCCCTACGTTTCTCACTCGGAAAATCAACGACTGAGGAGGATATCGTGCGTGCCGTCGGGTTGATGAAACGGGTCCTGCTGCAGGAGCGGATGAAACGGGACTGATACGGGTCGTCACGGTTTCGCCTTTTCGCTTGTTGATCCTGTCCGCCCGTCTTTTTCACCGCATGTCTTTCCTTATTATCTTCATCCGCACAAAAAGCCACCTATGGATACGCACCTTCATCATGACCTTCCTCATCACCGCGAAGAGCACTTTCAACAATCTGAAGCCGTGCGTGACATCGTCATCGGCATGTCCGACGGACTGACGGTGCCTTTCGCGTTGGCTGCCGGACTCAGCGGTGCCGTCAGCGATACGCATATCATCGTCACCGCCGGACTGGCGGAGATCGTGGCGGGTTCGATCGCCATGGGACTCGGTGGCTATCTGGCCGGAAAGACCGAAGTCGAACATTATGATTCCGAACTGCAACGCGAACACCGCGAGTGTGTAACGCATTACGAAACCGAGCGCAAGGAAGTCATGGAGATCCTTGGACAATACGGCCTTTCCAAGCAGTCGCAGGAATTGGTGATGAATGAGATGGAGAAGGATACCGACAAGTGGGTCGAATTCATGATGCGCTTCGAGTTAGGGTTGGAGAAGCCAGATCCTGCGCGTGCCAGGAAGAGCGCGATGAATATCGGGTTGTCCTATATCGTCGGTGGAATCATTCCGCTGACGGCCTACATGTTCACCGAGGATACGCATCAGGGATTGCTCTACTCGAGTGTGATCACGGTGCTGTGCCTGATGGTCTTCGGATACTTCAAGAGCAAAGTAACGGGACAGTTGCCGATCAAGGGAGCTCTTCGGACTACGGTCATCGGGGTGATCGCCGCAGGCGCCGCTTACGGACTGGCCAGCCTTTTCGGCTGATCGAATTTTTTCTGACCGCTATTTTCCGTCCAGGCAGCCCGGAGTTCCAATACAAGTTCCCATGAAAAACAAAAATGTAAAGTCCTCATCCGCCCTGAAGTCCGACAATCGGCCGACGGTGTTTGCGGTGGTACTGTTCCTCATAGCCGTGCCCATTCTTTCCCAGTTGGTGACGGACTTTTTCCTGAACATCGACGATGACCTTTTCTTCACCAACAATCCGCACCTGCGCACGCTTTCATGGGACAATATCCGTACGATCTTTACAACGTATTACGGCGGCAACTACCATCCGGTAACCACCCTCATCGAGGCGATCGAGTACCAGCTGTTCGGTCTGAAAGCGTCCGGTTTCCATACGGTCAGTCTTCTGGTTCACCTGTTAAACGGCTGGTTGGTTTACCGGCTGACCGCATATTTCACGGAGCGATTCGAGTTACGTGCGTTCGTAACAGGGGTCTTCCTGTTACATCCCATGCACATCGAACCGGTGGCATGGATTACAGACAAGACCGACCTGTATTATACGGCCTTTTTCCTTTTAGCACTTGGTTCCTACCTGCGTTACATCCGGCAGGGTGGTGTGCGTGAGCTCGTATTGACCGCTTTATTGTTCATCCTTTCGCTTGGCTGCAAGCCGGCTGCGATCGCCTTCCCCTTCCTGCTGTGGTTGATGGACTGGCATTTCGGCCGGAGTCTTAAGAAAGAGCTTCCGTTCAAGTTATCGCTAGTGACCGTGGCTGTTGTTTTCGCCTATGTCACATTTACCTCCCTGGCTGCAAGCGATCGGATTTCGAGCGAGCTGATGCCAGATTACACGTTGTTTCAGCGGTTCTTCGTGGCCAACTATGCATTCTCTTACTACATCGTCTCCTTCTTTCTGCCCTTCGGTCTTTCGGCGCTGCATCTTGCTCCGGCAGAGCTTCCGTTCCACTATTATCTTGCTCCGTTGATCAATGCGGCGATATGCTATGGCATCTATCGGCTGCAGCGGAAGGACAAGACAGTGCTAACAGGTTTTCTTTTTTATGTCTTCACCATCGGATTGGTAGTGCAGATAGTACCATCCGGATACAACGTGGTTGCTGAGCGCTACTCGTACGTCCCTTACATCGGAATCGCCCTTGCTGTCGGAGCATTGTATGTTTATTCGCAGTCTGCCGGTGTTCGCAGCCGTAATGCGAACCGTTTGATGATACTATTCTCGGCCGCATTGATCATACTGTCCTATCGCAGGGCGGCGGAGTGGAAAGACCTTGTCAGTATCAACCGCTCTATCGCCGAACAGAACAGAGAGTCTGCATATGCGCAGTTGTCGGCCGGTTTTCAGGAGTTGAATGCGGGTCGGATAGAAGAGGCCATGCGGCATGTCGAGGAGGCGGAGGCCATCGACCCTGAAAATTCAGACATGCATTTCCTGAAAGCGAAGGTCCGGTATCAATTGAAGGACACGCGTGCCGCTTTGCAGTCCTTCCAGAAGGCCAAGCAAACCGGCAGCAAGCGGATTGAATTGGACGGCATCCTTGCAGTGTTGTTTTTTGAATCGGCTGCTTATGATTCCGCGGAGGTGTATTTCACCAGAGTGATTGTAGCGGATACGGCCCGAACGGCTGCCAATTTCACCAACCGGGCACTTTGCCGTTTCAATCTGAGCCGGTACGAGGATGCTGTTTCTGATTACACCGAGGCGTTATCCATCGATCCGTCTCTTGGAAATGCACGTGCGGAGCGAGGTGTCTGCTATGCTAAACTAGGGAAGAAGGAGGAGGCGTGTGCCGATTTGCAGCGTGCAGTTGCCGAAGGCTTTGTCGATTATCAACCGGAACTTCAGGAGAACTGCCGCTGATCAACGTCAGTGACCGGGATTACTATTCGAACTATCTTCACCGCCTATTACAAGACCATGATCATCCATTTCCGTTTGCGGGATGAAGACTGTTACGCGGATCTCTCCCGTCCGATCGATATTTCTTTGCCGCTCTCGACCTCAGGCGGAGTGGAAGCGTTTTATCTTCCTTCCATGCGTGTCGAGCCTTTCCGTGC
>JBJOMA010000018.1:0-3070 GCA_046052625.1 Bacteroidota bacterium | reverse complement strand
CCTTGTTATCGTTCACATTGATGTTGGTCGAACGAACTGCACCGGCTGAGGTCGCAAAATAATTGGTGGTCTGTTCAAGTCGGATACCGTTTACAGCATTTTTAGCAATGTTATTGGCGATGGTGACTCCGTTGATGCCATTGGCATTCACGAAAATCGTGCGGGCCGCGTCGATGGAGGTACCCAAAGCACCGCCCAGACCGACACCGCTGGAAGGGAGGGATGCATTGTCGCCGTCCACCGTGAATCCGTTGAAGGAAAAACCGCCGGAGGTGATGGTAACTACCGCCCCGGTGGAAGTGTTGGTCGATGCCGGAACAAGGATAGCCTCCGCAACGCGAGTTCCGGTGTTAGGTGAGACGTTGTAGTTTGGTCCTCGGAGCTCGATTGATTTAGCCACCGTTATGTTCTCCGAATACGTTCCCGCATCCACATAGATGATATCGCTGGAGGCTGAAGCGCTGATTGCCTGAGATATTGTCAGGAATGGGTCGCTCGCGGTTCCTGTTCCTCCAACGGCGCCAACGGCAGAAGTATAAACGTCTCCGGTTTGCGATCCGTCATTCACGTACCAATTCGCCGCTCGGACGGGGAAGGCTGCCAAGAATGTCAGCGCCAAGACACCGGCGAAAAGCTTGGAGGTGGGAAAAAAATTGATTGCAGATGAATTGTACATGTGGTTCATGGGTATGTGGGTGTTGTGTTTCCTTATCCAGGCTTGTAAAATGTCACCATGGAACATTTCCATGTGTGTTAAGTATAGAGAATTATTACAATAATATAGGTGAACGCTACTAAAAAAAATGATTAAAATCAGTCAAATGTCCTATTTACTGGGCAGCTCTACCTAAATTGGGAAACAGTGAAATTCAGCGAAAAGGCCTGCTTCTCAACAGGATTCTTTTAAAAAGCTTCAAAAAGGACTTAAACCTTAAAGTGCAATTCCTTACAGTTGTCTATATCGGAACAGTGTGAAACAATTGAAGGAAAATGTAATCCTAAACGAAAAGTGTTTGATCAACTACATCTTTCTCGTATCCTGTAAATCCCCTCACCACCAGAAATGGTCCCTCCAGACCTGTGAATTGCCGCGCTCGTCGGTGACGGTCAACGCCAGTTGATGGTCCACATTCAAGGGCAATCCTGCCAGATCGACTGTCACCATTCCGGATTTCGCATCGTACTCTGCCAGCATCCACTGACCGTCGATCTGCGCAGAAACACTTTTGAGACCGGACAAGTCGTCCTTCACGATCCACTGCGCAATTCCGCCGCGGTAGGTGTTCATGTCGGCCGGATAATATTCCTTCACTACAGAAGGCGCCAGCGTGTCCATCGATATGAAATACCTGCCGAAGGAGCGAACCTTCGTTGTAAGGAACTCCTTGTTCCATGTACCACCTTCCGCCTTCCATGTGCCGTCTGCTTCTGACCGGACGATAAGCGCCTGCTGCCGAAGTGAATCGGGTACACGCTTGTAAGGCTTTAATGAAAGAGTGATCGGTACATGCAACGGCTGCAATGCGTCTCCTATAATATAAGTAGGGGAGAGTGCCTTTGCATTCGGAATCTCATCGTCTACGAAATACTGGTCTTCATAGACCGCGCCGGCAGGAATGACAACATCGATGTTTTCCTTGTGCAATGCAATGCCCCTGCCGGGTCCGACCAACAGGGCCTCTTCGGGATGAGGTACATAGGCTTTGTCTGCCAACGGCGGATACGACTGTAGCTGGAAAATGATCTCACAGCTGTTTCCTGCAAAGTCGCTCGCCACGAACCTAAGATCGTGAGACTCCTCATCGATGAATTCCATCAGCCCGGTCAACGACGTGTCCGGATAAATCATGGATGCGTAATTGCCGGCCATCCGATAACAGCGCTCGATCTTCAGGCCGTCTTTTTTCCTTACGGAATAATCTCCGTGAGCATTTGCGTACCGACCTTCGTCGAAGTCCAACCGGTCGTTCACCCATTCATATACCTTGATATTGTCCACGAATAATGATGCAGAATAGATACCCAGCTCCGCATTGCTGCTGTCCTGCAGATCATACACATCAAATCCGACTCCGATCACCCCGTATACTTTTATATACTCGATGGTCGGTGTCGCCACACCGTATAGTGTATCGGACGGAAAAATCTCGAAGGTTCGCGCTGAATCCGTCTGCTCCACGATACCGGCTTCCCTGCGTGGATACACCCTGAGGGCACGCAACACAGGCTTCTGATGATCGGCTACCTGCAGGCCGAACAGTAAAGGGTTGACGGGTTCTTCTGACTCCTCGTCGCGGATCTCGAAATGCAGATGAGGCCCCTCGGCCGATCCGGAACTGCCGGATTCGGCGATCTGTTCTCCCTGTACCACCTTGAACTGGTCCTTCTTGGGGAGCAATTCGATTTCGTAGGACTGCTTCGTTTTCTGCTGTTCCAGCGTGTACTGTTTCAGATCTTCCCGGAACTGCTTCAAATGGGCATAGACGGAAACATAGCCGTTCGGATGGGTGACATACAACACACGCCCGAAACCGTTCGGACTGACCTTGATCCGCGATACATATCCGTTGGCCACCGCAAGCACCGGCATGCCTTCCTGCTCACCGGTGCGGATGTCTATTCCGGTGTGGAAATGACCGTCACGGATTTCACCAAATGTTCCTGAAAGGGTCAACGGCGAATCGATCGGTGCCCGGAAGTATCCCTGCGGATAGGGTGAAGCAACTGCCTGAAAGGACATGAATATCAGGCAAATAGTTGAATAATAACGCTTTATAGTCATAAGGCTCACAGACTGGGACAATTTCCGGGTAAGATAAGCAGCGTGGTAACAGTCGCACGCACCAATATTAGACGAATCCTACCCAATGATCGTGCTATTTCGGCTTTGTAGAAACCGGTTTTTTATGTGCTACTGGTTGGCTTTCTACACACTGCGTGTTAATAATTGATGGATTTGTTGAGGTAATTTCCGATATTTGGGTTCTAAATTTCGGAAAATTCAAACGGTAATGCAACGTCCGGACGATATGCGGGAACGAATTCAAGTACTGGAGGACCGGATCCGGCA
>JBJOMA010000017.1:0-8882 GCA_046052625.1 Bacteroidota bacterium | reverse complement strand
CAAAGGCTATACCATCCAGCCGTATTCACCGGCCGCAGGCACCGGCCTGAGTTCACATGAACTCAACCAGCCCGGCACGTACAAGTCTGTTAAGGACACTTCGGCAGTCGCCATGTTCCGTTCGCTTTCAGACTTCGGTCTTGGAAAGCCCGTGTATTTTCTTGCCTGGACAACCACTCCCTGGACGCTGCCTTCGAACACGGCATTGGCGGTCGGGGCGAAAATCACCTATGTAGCAGTCGAGACGTTCAATCCTTATTCCGGAGCACCTGTTGTCGTCATCCTTGCAAAGGATTTGCTCGGTAAGCATTTCCCTGAAAAGAATGCCGGACTTGATTTCAGTGAATACAAACCCGGCGACAAGGCCCTTCCGTTCCGGATCCTTGCATCCTACACCGGGCAGGAGCTGACCGGTACTCGTTACGAGCAGTTGTTGCCGTACGCTCAGCCGAGCGACGGGGACGCTTTCCGTGTGATCACCGGAGATTTCGTCAGCACTGAAGACGGTACCGGAATCGTACATATCGCACCGAGTTTCGGTTCGGACGACTTCCGTGTGGCACGTCAGAACGGAATCGGTTCATTGACATTGGTCGACCGTCAAGGTCGTTTTACGCAAGAGGTGGCCGACATGGCCGGCGAATACGTCAAGGAGCAATTCCTGACCGAAGAAGAAAAAGAAGGCGAGCGTAAAAAACAGGGCGGTGAAAAATACCTGACCGTCGACGAGCGCATCTCTATCCGACTGAAAAAAGAGGGGAAGGCATTCAAGGTCGAGAAATACGAGCACAACTATCCGCATTGCTGGCGCACCGACAAGCCGGTCCTTTATTATCCCCTTGATTCCTGGTTCATACGTACGACTTCGTTGAAGGACCGTATGGCCGAGCTTAACAAGTCGATCAATTGGAAACCGGAATCGACCGGCACCGGTCGTTTCGGTAATTGGCTGGAGAATTTGGTGGACTGGAACCTGTCCCGCTCCCGTTACTGGGGAATTCCACTGCCCGTGTGGCGTACCGCCGACGGCAGCGAGGAGATCTGTATCGGCAGCATCAGCCAATTGAACGAAGAAATCGAGAAATCGGTGAAAGCCGGTTTCATGTCTGCCAATCCGTTGAAGGGGGTCACTGATACGGAGTCCAAGGACTTCGTTTTCGACCTTCATCGTCCTTATGTCGATGACGTGTTCCTGGTATCACCGACCGGCAACAAGATGATGCGCGAAACCGACCTTATCGATGTCTGGTTCGACAGCGGCGCCATGCCTTATGCGCAATGGCACTGGATGGGAGCTGAAAACAGCGCACCGTTCGGTCAGGGAGCCGCGGCCGCTTTCCCGGCGGACTTCATTGCAGAAGGGGTCGATCAGACACGCGGTTGGTTCTTCACGCTGCATGCCATCGCCGTCATGCTGTTCGACTCCGTCGCATTCCGGAATGTCGTTTCCAACGGATTGGTGTTGGACAAGAACGGTAATAAGATGTCCAAACGACTGGGCAATGCGGTCGATCCGTTTGAAACACTTTCCGCATACGGTCCTGACGCCACCCGTTGGTACATGATCAGCAATGCGCAACCGTGGGATAATCTCAAGTTCAATGCGGAAGGCATTACGGAGGTACAACGTAAGTTCTTCGGGACGCTTCACAATACCTATTCGTTCTTCGCCTTATATGCCAACATCGACGGCTTCTCCAACAAAGAACCCCAGCTTCCCGTTTCCGAGCGTCCGGAACTGGACCGTTGGATCCTTTCCGAACTGCACTCGCTGATCCGGGAGGCAGATGAGAGCTACGCGGAATACGAACCTACCAAGGCCGCCCGTGCCATCGGTGAATTCGTTTCCGAACATCTGAGCAATTGGTATGTGCGGCTGGGTCGTCGTCGTTTCTGGAAAGGCGATTATACGACGGATAAGATCTCGGCCTATCAGACGCTTTACACTTGTCTGGAGACCTTGGCAAAACTGATGGCGCCCGTGGCACCGTTCTACGCCGACCATCTTTACCGCAACCTGAACTCCGTCACCGGTAAGGATTTAGCGACCTCCGTTCACCTGTCAGATTTCCCGGTTTCCGATATGAGCCTTATCGACCATTCGCTCGAAGAGCGTATGGAATCCGCACAGAAGATCTCTTCTCTTGTCCTCTCTTTGCGCAAGAAGGTGAACATCCGTGTCCGACAGCCGCTGAACAAGATCCTTTTGCCGGTTCCTGATGAGGATTTCCGTGCGAAAGTCGAAGCCGTCCGGCAGCTGATACTTGCCGAGGTGAATGTGAAGGAAATCGAATACATCACGGATACGGCCGGCATTCTCGTAAAGAAGATCAAGCCCAATTTCAAAGTGTTGGGAAAGAAAGTCGGCGGATTGATGAAGGAAATTGCCGCGGCCATTGCTGAAATGACCCAGGAGGACATCCTGGTCATGGAGCGGGAAGGCGCATTCACCTTGACCGTGTCGGGCTCTACCGTACAGTTATCTGCCGAAGATGTAGAGATCCTTTCCGAAGACATTCCCGGATGGCAGGTGGCATCGGAAGGCAAGCTGACTGTCGCCCTCGATATCACGGTGACTGACGTGTTACGTGAGGAAGGGATTGCACGTGAATTCATCAACCGTATCCAGAACCTGCGTAAGGAGAACGGATACGAAGTGACCGACCGCATCGAGCTCAAGGTGCTGGATCACACGGCTATTCACAACTCCCTCCTGAACAATAAAGAATATATTTGCGCCGAAGTCTTAGCGGCATCACTCGAACTCGTCGAGCGAATCGACGGGCCGGGCGCCGTTGAAGTCGAGGTGGATGACCAGATACTAACCAGCGTCCTGATCCGAAAGCACACTGTCGCTGAGGTGAACGGATAATCAACCACGTACATCATGAGTAAGAAGCAAACCTCCAAAGCGAAAGCGGCCAAGAAGCCTGCCTCTAAAAAGCCTGCCCCGAAGAAACCGGTGGCCAAGAAAGCCGCCCCAAAAAAGGCAGCAAAGGCAAAGCCTGCTCCCAAAGCGAAGAAGCCGGTGGCCAAGAAGGTTGCCAAGCCCGTCAAGAAGGCGGTAAAGTCGAAACCCGCTCCGAAAAAAGCGGTAGTTTCCAAGGCGAAAGCCAGTCCTAAGCCCGCTGCCAAGACTGTTTCAAAAGCAGCTGCGAAGCCGGTGGCCAAGGCGCCTGTCAAAGCGGTAGCTCCGGTCCGCAAGCCGGAACCTGCAAAGCGAGCAGAAGCAAAACCGGCTCGTCCTGTAGAGAAGAACCCGGTGCTTCCTCCGATGCCACCGCCGGTGAAACCCGCAATCAGCAAATCGCCGTTGGCTCCTACCGCTGTGATTACGCACGAGGATCCTAACAAGACCCGCTACTCTGATGCGGAGCTGGCGGAATTCAAGGAGCTTATCGAGGGGAAACTTGATGAAGCCCGTCACGAGCTGACGAATCTGCAGGCGCAGTTGACGGCCGCCAACGAGCACGGTACGGACGATACAGCAAACACCTTCAAGATGTTGGAAGACGGCTCCGAGAGTCTCGCGAAGGAGGAAGCCGGACAGTTGGCCGGTCGCCAGAAGAAATTCATCGAGCAGCTGGAGAACGCGCTGGTCCGCATCGAGAACAAGACCTATGGCATCTGCCGTGTGACCGGAAAGTTGATCCCGAAGGAGCGTTTGCGCGCCGTGCCGCATACTACTCAATCCATCGAGGCGAAACTGAACCAGTATCGCGACTGATATTTTGATTTTTCCTGAAATCCCCGCTTTGTCTTACGGTGAAGCGGGGATTTTTGCGTTCGGACCTTCCGGATCAGTTAACGATGAAAACACAGCGGAGGCGGATATCCTTGCTCGAACTTCCGATCATGAGCCGATAGGTCCCGCTCACGGGATCCATTCCATCCTCGTTCAATAGTCGTTCTTTTGGCAACTGCACATTCAACGTTTTAGTTTCTCCGGGCCCCAGATTTATCTTATCGAATCCGATCAACTTTTTCACCGGCCGCGAAGTGGCTGATTGTTCCTTGGCGATATAGTATTGCGCAACTTCAGCGGCAGAACGTTTCCCTGTATTTGTTATAGTGTAAGAAAAGGTGACGGCTTCCGTGGATGTTGCCACCGAATCAAGTGAGAGGTTCCCGTATTCGAAGGTCGTATAAGAAAGACCGAATCCGAATGGGAAGAGCGGGTGGCCTGTTCCGTCGAAGTAATCATCCCCTCGTCCGGTCGGCTCATGTAAGTAAGTAAGCGGCAGCTGCCCTTCGTTTACCGGGAAGGTGATCGGCAGTTTACCGGATGGCGCAGTCACTCCTGTCAGCACATCCGTTATCGCTTCCCCGCCTGCTTCACCGGCATACCAGACGGCCATCACCGCATCCACTGAATCGATCCAGCGGTCCATTCTCACCGCGCTTCCTGCCTGAAGCAGCACGATGACCGGTTTTCCGGTAGCAGCCAATCTAAGGATTTCCTCTTCCTGTCGTCCCGGAAGTGACAGCGAACTGCGATCCATGAATTCTCCTTCATCGATTTCCGCCAGTAAAATGACGGCGTCTGCTGAGTCGGCGTTTTTCACCGCTTCTTCCAACCGTTCTTCACTCTTATCTGAAACGCCGGCATTCCAGATCAGTCGGAACCTGGAATTACCCTCCGGCTCATGGTATTCAATGCGAATGATTTTAGTTTTTCTTTTCCTGAAATCCACTTCCGTCCATCGTGTATGCACACTTTGGTCGTTCCATGTATCGATTACGACCTTTCCGTCGAGATACATGCGGTATCCGTCATTCCCTTCTATCCCTAATCGGATGATACCGGTATCCGGTCCGGTTATAGTTCCTTCCCACGTTACGGCGAAGAAATCGTAGTTGACAGCCGGGTCCGGACCATAAAGGGTCCAACGGAAATCAATCGTAGAATCCACGCGTTCAAGATCCGGTGTTCCATGGATATCCATCGAGTTGAAATAGCGTGCTTTCAGTCCGGGTAACTCCTGCAGCACGGGAACCGGTTCCGGCAAATTATACTTTCCGGTCGGAAGTACCACACGATGAGCCAACGCACTTCGCGGCACCGTCTCCCATTCTTTAACAGACTTTCCGCAGCCGTCGACATGCATCACCCGGCAACTCCCTTTCAATCGTTCATCTAATGCCTGAATGAATGAAACAGGTCGGTATCCGGTTCCTGAATAGCCTCCGAGATTTACCTTTCGTGCGGATTCTCCGACTACGAGTATGGAACGGATATCCTTCTTCAGCGGAAGAATGCTGTCTGTATCATTCTTGAGCAGCACGAAAGAGGCAACGGCCGCCTTCCCGGCAAGCGCATGGGCAGAGTCCCGGATCGAATCCAAGTCTACTGTACCTTGGATATAAGGGTGCTCAAAAAGCCCCATTCCGATCTTCAAACGAAGGACACGTAAAACGGCGCTGTCCAGTTTGGCCGGATCCACCTCTCCTCTAAGAAATGGACCTTTGAAAAGATCCAGGTGACTGATATCGGTCTGGAGGATCGCATCCAGACCGGCTTCTATGGCCTGTTTACCGGCATCCTCATAAGAGTCGGCTGTCCGGTGTAATACCAATGAGCCTCCGGTGCCTCCGGCATCGCTGATGACTACGCCTTGGAATCCCCATTCTTTCCGAAGCAGATCATTTAACAAGAATTCACTTGCGGAGCAGGGTCTGCCATCGTAGGAGTTATAAGCCGCCATGACGGATTTTGCGCCCCCTTCCTTAATTGCTGCCCGGAAAGGGGGAAGATGTGTCTGCCGCAGATATCGTTCCGACCAACCGATCGGATAGCTGTCTCTGCCCCCTTCTCCGTAGTTGGCAACGAAGTGTTTCGGAGTTGCAGCGATTCCATTCGCTTCGAAAGGTCTGATGAATGAAACTCCCATTCTGCTCACCAGGAACGGGTCTTCACCGTAACATTCCTCCGTCCTGCCCCAGCGGGGATCTCCGGCCAGATTGATTACCGGAGAGAAGACCTGCCGGATCCCGTATGCTTCTGATTCGGCTGCGATAAATTCCGCGCACCTGCCGACCAAAGCAGTATCGAAAGTCGCTCCAAGGGCAATCGCTTGAGGGAAGCTGACGGCATCACGATAGACCAGTCCGTGGAGGGCCTCTTCGTTGAATACCACAGGAATTCCCAGCCGTGTCCGCTCAATAAAAAACCGTTGTATGCTGTTGAGCTTAGAAACATATTCTTCGTACTTCAATTGTTCCCGGAATACATTTCGCGGTTGTAAACCGAACACCCCTTTACTGAACAACCCGCTGTCTTCTTCCCACGTTCCGTCACAAATGAAGAGTTGCCCGAACTTTTCCTCAGGGGTCATCCTCTTCAGAAGATCTTTCGCCCTGGTTTCCGTGTCGTACACCGGATTCTTATAAATGACCCGATCAGCTCCCTTCATGAGCGGCGTAAACAGCATGAAGAACAAAAAGAAGTGGGCACAGACAGCCGCGACCGGCAAACGACGGATAAAATCACGCATGTCCGAAAGTTCGCATTATTCGTGGATGCCGGGAAATTCAGGATGGAATATTTGCGTTATTTTTACAAGGATTTATGGAGACATCCCCCTCATTCAGTCGACTACTCCGGACATCCGGGTTTGTCATATTTATCGTCTTGTTTTTCGATCAATGGTTGAAGTACTGGGTGAAGACCCATCTTTATCTCGGAGAGGATTTCCCGCTGATCGGTCGCTGGAGTTTCATACACTTCACCGAGAATTACGGGATGGCCTTCGGCATGGAGTTCGGAGGAAGTAACGGAAAGGTCTTCCTGAGCCTGTTCCGCATCATCGCTTCCGCCGGAATCGCGTGGTACATCCTTCGACTTTGTCGTCGTGGCGCGCCCTTACTCACTGTGCTTTGCTTCTCATTCATTTTCGCCGGCGCAGTAGGCAACATCATTGACAGTGCTTTTTACGGAATGATCTTCTCGGACAGCGCCGACGGATTGGCGACATTGTTTCCGGTGGAGGGCGGATACGCCGGTTTTCTCCACGGACGCGTGGTCGACATGCTATACTTTCCGCTGTTCAGCGGTGTCTTCCCCGATTGGTTTCCTGTCTGGGGCGGAGAAAGTTTCCTGTTCTTCCGACCGATTTTCAATATCGCTGACGCCTCTATCACCTGCGGCGTACTCCTGTACCTATTCTTCCATCGAAAAATGACGGATGGAGAGAATGTCAAGGATGCAGCAGCGTCCGCATCCGTAGAGGACTGAACCGAATACACTTTTCACCAACGAAAGCTACATCATCATGAAAAGAATATTAATCTGCTTCCTGTTGACGACAGCCTCTACGGTTTCCGCTCAAAACGGCGACAGTATCGCAATGCGAAAGATCTATGACGAGGTGCTGTCGAATGCCAAAGCATATGACTGGTTACGGGAGCTTTCCTGTGACATCGGCGGTCGATTGAGCGGCTCGCCGGAAGCAGCCAAAGCCGTCGAATGGACTTACGAGACATTGAAGAAAGCCGGTGCCGATACGGTCTATCTGCAGGAGGTATGGGTTCCGCATTGGGTGCGCGGAGAAAAAGAAGAGGCGAGGATCATCGATTCCAAAGGATACTCACAATCGGTCCCCGTCTGCGCACTGGGCGGATCCGTGGCGACATCGAAAGGAGGGATCACTGCGAATGTCGTGGAAGTGACGGATTTCAAACAGTTGGAATCTTTGGGGGAAGCCGGCATACGAGGAAAAATAGTCTTCTACAACCATCCGTTCGATCCTAAATTCGTCAACACCTTCAATGCATACGGCGAGGCCGTCGAGTACCGTTGGCGAGGGCCTTCTGCAGCGGCCCGTTTCGGGGCTGTCGGTACGATCGTCCGTTCAATGACGCTGTCACAGGATGACTATCCGCATACCGGTGCGATGCGTTACGCGGATTCATTGCCCCGGATTCCGTGTTGTGCAATCAGTACCAACGGCGCTGACTTGTTGAGCAGCATCCTCCGTTCAGACAAGGAGGCACGTTTCTACTTCCGTATGAATTGCGAATCACTTGACAGCGTCTTGTCGCACAACGTCATCGGAGAGATCCGAGGATCGGAGAAACCTGGCGAAGTCATCGTAGTAGGCGGACATCTGGATTCATGGGATACCGGCGACGGTGCGCATGATGACGGTGCCGGCATCGTGCAGTCTATCGAGGTGATCCGTACCCTGAGAGCGCTCGGGTGGAAGCCGAAGCGGACGGTTCGCATGGTTGCATTCATGAACGAAGAGAACGGCACGAAAGGCGGACGTAAATATGCGGAGTACGTGAAATCTACCGGTGAGCGGCATATAGCCGCGATTGAAAGCGATGCCGGCGGTTTCGTTCCCTTCGGACTTGGCTTGCAGATGAAGGAAGAGAAGAAGGACATAGTGCGCGGCTGGGCCCCCCTTTTCCGTCCTTACAATATCTGGAACTTCGACGAGGAGCATGGCGGTGCCGATATCGGTCATATACAAGCATTGAACGGAACTCCGTTGATCGGTCTGGTGATCGAGTCGCAGCGCTATTTCGATGTCCACCACGCGGCCACCGATTCTTTCGACCGGATCAACAAGCGTGAACTCTTATTGGGAGCCGCTACGATGACCTCCATCACCTATCTGCTCAGCACGTACGGTTTGTAAGACCTGCGAACATTTTTCCCGATGCCGGTCAACGAATACATCACAAATCAGTTGTCGGTCTTGCCGGAACAGCCGGGAGTCTATCAGTTTTATGACAAGGAGGGGAAGCTTCTCTACATCGGGAAGGCGAAGTCCCTGAAGAAGCGTGTCAGTTCCTATTTCCAGAAAGACCGTCACGAGAGCGGTAAGACGTCCGTGATGGTCCGCAAGGTCGTCGATATACGTACCATCGTTGTTGAT
>JBJOMA010000016.1:0-16764 GCA_046052625.1 Bacteroidota bacterium | reverse complement strand
CAACAGCGTGATCCCCAAGCGGAACGAGCTGATACCCTTCATACAGACGATCACCAATCTCATCGTCGTCGCAATCGAAAACCATCACATGGCCTCTGAAAAGATACGTCAGGCGGCCATGCGACGGGAATTGGAACTGGCGGCGCAGATGCAAAACATCCTCTTTCCGGTTTCATTGCCGGATACCGACCGGTACCGCCTGTCCTCCGTTTATCTTCCACACCAGGAAGTCGGGGGGGATTATTACGATTTTATCCAGGTCAATGAACACGAGTTCGTCCTGTGTATGGCCGATGTTTCGGGCAAAGGGATCCCTGCGGCGCTGCTGTGTTCTAATTTCCAGGCCAATCTTCATGCCCACGTACATGTGGAGCCGTCTCTGCCGGCATTGGTGCGTTTGCTCAATCAGAAGGTGTTTTCAAGTGCAAAGGGGGAGAAGTTCATTACCTTCTTCATCGCCCGATATAATGCGTTGACCCGTGAGTTGACCTATGTGAATGCAGGACACAATCCTCCTTATCTGATTCATGAGAAAGTCGTCTATATGCTCAACGAAGGCAGTACGGCTCTTGGTATGTTCGAAGAGCTGCCTTTCGTGAATCCGGGTAAGACGTTTGTTCCCGGCGGAGCGTTTCTGCACTGCTACACGGACGGTGTTACAGAGGTGGAAAACGAAAGCGGTGAGGACTTCGGTCAGTTCAGGTTGAGGGAGTTCTTCACCGCCAGGATCCAAGAGCAGGATATCAGGAAACAACAGCAGCAACTGGTCGATGCGCTTACCTCTTTCAAGGGCAGCGGTTCGTATACCGATGATATCACGCTGCTTAGCTGCTACTTCAAAGCGTAGTATTCTCCGGCGTCGCTTCCTGACGGATGTGGTAGATGTCCAATGAGACGGTCATGGCGATGAACGACCAGAATGGGATCGCCAATTTATCCGTGTCCAGGAAGTTGTTCAGCATTCCGTGCGTAAAATAGGTCATGAGTCCCAACAGCACTCCCAGCAACAGGGTTCTGTGCTCAGGCGATTTTGATTTTGAGTAACTGGTGGTCGCATGATAGATGACCAGCAGCACAACGGTTAGAAAGGCAAGTGCCCCTAAGACGCCCGACTCCGCAAGCGGCCCGATGTATTCGCTGTGTGCATTTCCGCGATCACCTGCGTTGGTGGAGATCGTGGTCATTTCACCGGACTTCTGGAATGGAGCGTAGTTGAACTGATAGGTGCCGGGCCCCCAGCCCAAAAAGGGACGTTCCTGCCACATGCGCAAAGCGGAATTCCACCGGTTGATCCGTTCAAGGTTGGAAGCGTCTGTGGAGATGTTGGAAATCGATTGGAGGTGCTTGTTGATGTCGGTGGCGGAATCCTGACGGTTCTTTTCCAGTTTCATCACGATATCGCCCCGGAAGACCAGGAAAACGGAGAGGAGCGCTGCGCCGCTGAAAAACACCTTCCAGAATCCGATGCGGAAATAGTAGACAATGAAAGCGACCAGCGCGATCAGCAGACTGATCCACGCAGCGCGAGTGTAGGAAAGGATGATGGCGGTGGTCAGGATCATTACCATCAACAAGGAGAAGAATCGTTCCTGTATCGGTGTTTCGCGCAGGCGGGAAAGTGCGATCATCACCGGTATGAAAAGGGCGATGGCCGCTGCATAGGCCGTATGGTCATTATAGAAGGGGTACATCACCCAGTGTGCCGCTTCCTGGGTCCAGCCCTGCTGGGCGTGCTGGACGATGGTGTAGACGATTACAATCACCAAGGAAAGGGAGTACAGCCAGACAAACCGGTGGATGTTGCGGATATTCTTGAAAAGCTGAGTGCCTAAGAGGTAGAAAGGGATGATGAACCAGCATTGGGCAAGCAGATTCTTCAGGGAAACGACCGGCATGGAGCTGGTAAGGGAGGTGAAGGTCTTCCAAAGCAGCATGAATCCGATTGCGACTGTAACAGGATGCAGCCATATCCGGCGATCGAATCCGCCCCGGTATATCAGCTTCAGTACGGTGATCAAGAGGACGCCGAACAACAGCGGCTCCGTCGGTATGCTGATGGAAGGTCCGACCGATTTGTCATTAAGGATGATTGCCAGCGGAGTGCAGAAGCTGATCAGAAGCAGGATGATGTCAAGGGAAAGGACCGCCAGCAACAAGATGCCTCCGACCAGCGGAAGCGCCGCAGCCCAGTATTGCTCCCGGCTGAGGAAGTAGATGACGGCAGCCAGGAAGCCGAATGAGACTCCGTAGAACCACCGCAATGAGCGGCTATCCATTTCAGGCATTGGACCGGTTCCGGTAGTAATTGCGTGAATCGATCACCAGCAATACGATGTAAGCGAACAAGACAGAGGAAGAAACGGTGATGAGTACGATCAACCAACGGATCGGAAACGATTTCTTGTCGGCAGGCTGGGGTTTGGTCACAACGTTGGTGTAGGTCAGGACCTTGTACACGTCGCGGTAAGCGTTGTCATATTCCACCTTCAGCTCGTTGTAATTGCCGCGGACACGCCACAGGTGTTCGGAAAGTTCGTTGAACTGTCCGCCTTTCTCCCGAAGCGCGTTGATCATGTTCTCTGCCTCTTTAACGCCACGGCTGTTGTTTGCGGCGAGAATCCTGAAGTAACCCTCCAGTGCCCGTTCGGATTGAGCTTTGTAATCAAGGATTCCGTAATCGTGACGGAGGGATGCCAGTATCGTTTCCATGGAGTCCATTTCCGCTTTCTTCATCTTCAGCTGGTTGCGTGCTATGATCAACACTTCCATGGATTTCTCAATTTGCAGCTGCCTGGCTTTCAAATTGAAGTAATGGATGATAGAATCGACAATCCGGCAGGCAATCAGCGGGTCGGTGTCATAGGCGGTGATTTCCATCGATTCGTACTCCGTCTTCCGGATGGAGACATTCTCGTCGAATATACCGATGGCATCCGACTGGAAGTGGGTGTTTTGTACCGTATCGATGTCGTAATGCCTGTAAAGATCGAAGGCGTTGATGACCTTGTTACGGATCTCGTTAGACTGGGCGATCTGCAACATCTGCTCCGTCGGGCTTTCATTACTGTAGGCAATCAGGTTGGAAGGATAGACCAACGCAAATGACTTATACCGGGGAGGCATGAAAAAAGGCGAGGAAAGCACTGCGGAAGCGATAAGTGCCACTGTCCCGACGATCAGCAGTTGTTTGCGGTACTTGCTGATCAGCCCGAGCAGCTCCACGGAATTGAAGAAGGAATTATTCATTGTTTGTGATGGATTGCAATTTAGTGGTTCATGCTTCTCGACCGCTGAATCGTTCCAGCAGTGACAGTAGCATGAAGGATAAGACAAAACTGCCGAAGGCGGTCGACAGTACGATCAGCCAACGAACCGGCGTGCTTTTTCGCTCGGCCCTGGAGGCTTTATTCACTACGAATTTGTTCGACAGTCCCTGCTCGGTATCCACCTTCAGGCGGTCAAGCTGTTGACGCATACGGAAAAGTTCCTTGCGGTCGGCTTCCAGCTCTTCGCCCAAGGCTACCGATGCGTCACCATGGCTGGCCAGCTGGTTCAGCTTTCCACGAAAGGCTTTGACACCGGCAGCGGCACCCGCACGTCGCACTTTTGTCCGCAAAATGGCGGTATCAAGTCCGTTCATCGGGGCTGCGCTCTCCAGGACTGCCAAGGCGGCTTCCTCCTGGTTGAGCGTGGCGTATGCTTTTGCGAACTCTTCGCTGTAAACGGCCGACTGACTTATGTAATCCATCACTCCGAGTGCTCGAATGGATTTCAGTGAGTCTTCTTTTATACGGATCGATGCTGCCTTTACCTCACAAGCTCTGGAAAGGATGGAAGAAGCTTCCTGTGCACGGTCCCTTCGGATGGAATTCTTGATAGAGTCCAGCAACGCTGCGATATCATTGGCGATATCGGCCGCCATTTGAGGGTCGCGGTCCAATACATCGATACGGACTGACATGAACTCCGTTCGTGAAAAGGAAATATTGTCCCTGTACTCCTCGTGAAGCCGTGTCATGGGGAAGTCGGAATCCTTCGAGATTCCGTAATGGGTGAAGAGGTCGTACTTGCGGACAATCGCATCTCGGATAGCATCAGAGTTCAGGAGCTGGAGCATCTGTTCAGCTTCTTCTTCTGTGCCGAAAGCCATCAGGTCCTGCTTGTCGGAAACGTTTTCTTCAAAAAGTGCTTTACTAAGGGAATTCGTAGCAGGAGGAAAGAAAACAACGGAAGACTTGTACTTAGGTACAATGAACGTCGGTCCTGAAAAAACAAATGCCAGCAGGGCGGCCGAGATCGTCGTAATCATCAGCGGCTTACGCCAGCGGAACGCCTGGACGAACACGCTGACGGACTCTAAATAGCCGGTTTCCCTGGATTGCTGAAACATTGAAAGTGAAGGCCCTCCGAACGGTTTCGGGGGAGCCAAAGGTAGGAAAGTCCCCCGAATTCGGAAACTGGAAGCAACAGCTTTATGAGATGTAAATAGCTGTATATAAAATGATTGCGGTGAAGGTCAGGCCTCCTCGTAGCGGACAATCCGGTACAGGTTCCTGTGGTCGATCAACCGGAGAATCAGTGCCGTGCCAAAAGCACCGGCCGCCGCCAACAAAAACCGTAAAATCCATCCTCCCGGCATTTTTAAGGTCAGCCATGTCCAGCCAACGGTGGTCAAAAGGAATACAAGAAGTCGGATCGAATTGCCAATTGTTGCTTTGAACCTGAATGTGTGATGTACCATGAGAACCTGTGCCAGACAGGTTACCGATTGTGTAATGAGGCTGGATACTGCAGCACCGATAGCTTGATAACGTGGTATCAGAATGATGTTAAGACAGATATTCAATACCATGCCTCCGGTAGCCATCAGGTTCAGCTGGCGCATACTACCGTTTGCTGTAAGCAACGTGCCGTAAATATAAGTCGTCGAGATCGGAACGAAACAACACATCAGGATCATGAATACCTGCGCCGACTCTTGTACGTGCTCGCCTTTGTACAACAGCTCCATGAATTCCTTACTGTAAAACGCGCATGTGATTGAAACGATCACAGCCGGAACGACCAGCAGGGAGAAGGAAAGGTCTGTCATCTCCTGCACGTGCTGTTTCAACTTGATCATACGCGCGAAAATGGGAAGCAGCAGTCCGGCGAAAAGGAAGGCGATCATGTTGGCAGCATCCAGCAGCCGGTATGCCTGCGCATAAATTCCGGCAGCGATCGCTCCTTCGCGGAAATCAAGGAGCCGCTCCAGCATCACTCCGTCGATCCGGTTGTAGAACGTCATCAGCAGCACGAGAACGGCATACGGATAACTCTTCTTAAGGATCATCAGGAAAAAAGGCCAATTCCAATTGAAGCGCGGTGATCGTGTCTTGTCAAGTACCAGGATGAAAGTGATGCCGAATGTGATCAGGTATGCGGCGGTCTGCGCATAGATGAACCACTTGAGCTGGAAGCTTCCGTTTTCAGTATGCGTCAAAAGCAGGAAGCCGCAGATGACGATCATGATCAATCGGTCCAATACGGAAATAAGGCTGTCTGTTCGGAACAGATGAAGTCCTGCCAGGTTGGAGCGCAGATACATGATGAAGGAGATCAGGATCTGGTTGAAGAGCACCGCGGCCAGCATCTTGAGCATGTCGGGGGTGTAACCGATGAGCCAGCCTCCGGTCAGCGTGATGACTGTGAAAACACCTGCCAGCAGGACACGGAGCAGTACGATGCTCGGGAAGTGTTTTGATAGCAGATGGTTGTTCTGCGCGATATTCTTGTTGTTGAAATTCGTGATGCCGAGGTCCAACAGGATGTTCAGCAGGAAGCTGAAGTTGAAGATCGCATAGTAGAAGCCGTATTGCTCCGTTCCCACGACGTTCTGCACCGCACGGTCGATACCCAGGATCCAGAACGGCTTGATGAGCAGGTTCAGTGCAAGGACGAGGGCAAGATTGGTGACGAATTTCTTTTGCATGAATGGAAAAGCGTGAAGTGGGAGGTGAAGGAGCCGATGTTTTCCGGTTATTCCTTGCGCTTCTCGTAACGACAAAGTCCTTCGTCCAGGAACTCGGTGTAGGTGGCGATATCTGGAGTATATCCGCGGGGCTGTGCCAGAATTCGTGCGTCGTTATCCAGCAGGACGTAATAAGGTTGTGAATTCGTGTGGTAGACGGATGCCTGCAGGTCGCTCCATTTGTTACCTGTTGTGCGGATCTTCTTTCCGGTGGTAGGAGATATGAACTGCTCGCTTTCAGGGAGCGGCGTCTTGTCGTCGACATACAATGAGATCAGAACATACTGCTCGGAAAGGCGCTTCAGTACCTTCGGGTCGCTCCACACGTTGTCTTCCATTTTCCGGCAGTTCACGCACGCCCATCCGGTGAAGTCGATCATGACCGGTTTGCCCTGCGCACGCGCGTAACGCATCCCCTCGTCATAATCCTTGAAACAGGTCATGTCGTGCGGACAGTCATTCTCCTGACCGGTTTTCCACTCTTTGTAGAAGTCGGGCGGCGGGAATCCGCTGATCAGCTTCAGTGGCGCTCCCCAGATGCCCGGAAGCAGATAGAGGGTGAAACTGAACGACAGCAGTGCGAATAATAACCGGCCGATGCCGATGTGAGTGGACTCGGAGTCATGCGACAGGCGGATCTTCCCCAGGAGATAGAAGCCCAGCAGGGCGAAGATGACCGACCATAGCACGATGAAGACCTCGCGCTGTAACAGTCCCCAGTGGTAGGCCAGATCCACGTTGGAAAGGAATTTCAACGCCAACGCCAATTCGATGAAGCCTAGCGAGACTTTCACGGTATTAAGCCATCCGCCCGATTTCGGCAAGGAATTGAGCCATCCCGGAAACAAGGAGAACAACGCGAACGGTACGGCGAGCGCCAGCGAGAAGCCGAACATGCCGGCCAGCGGTCCCATGTAGCTTCTGCCGTGCGCGGCTTCTACCAATAACGTACCTATGATGGGGCCGGTGCAGGAGAAACTCACAAGGCTTAACGTAAATGCCATGAAGAAGATGCCGATCAGTCCGCCCCGATCACTCGCCGAATCGGCTTTGTTGATCATCCAATTCGGCAGCGTTATTTCGAAAGCGCCGAAGAAGGATATGGCGAAAATCACGAAGATGATGAAGAACGCCATGTTGAAGAACGCGTTGCTCGCCAGGTCGTTCAATGCGTCGGAGCCGAACAGAATGGTGACCAGCAGTCCGAGGGATACATATATGCCGATGATGGAAGCGGCATATATGATGGCGTTCCGGATTCCACGACCACGGCTTCCGCTGCGCTTGGTGAAGAAGCTCACCGTCATGGGTATCATCGGGAACACACACGGTGTGAGGAGCGCAAGCAAACCGCCGAGCAAGCCGGCAATGAAGATGGCAAGGAAGCCCTGCTCGGTTCCGTCGCCGCCGGTTTCTTCTCCTGTGCCACAACCACTCTCCAGTTTTTCACGGGTGGCTGCAGTCGTATCTTTTTTCTCTTCGGATGCAGAAGAGTCGGGTGGTGATCCGGGAAAAGAATCCTTGTTGGTTTCTTCAACAATTACCGGGGGGGTAACGGCGGTAACACTTTCTGCTTCCTTTCCGCCTTCCACCTTGAACGTGAATTCTTCTTCATCGAAAATGCACACTTCCTTACAGACCTGATAATTGATGAGGCCTTTGATGGTGCAAGGTCCTTGCTTGAGACGTATCTTCTGCTTGAACACCGCCGCTTTGTCGAACTGCAACACCTTTACCATGAACGTGGAATCGAAATCCTCGTGCGGTTTTGGCTCGGTCACTTTTCCGACCAGTTCGTAGGCATCGTTTGGGTCGAATTTGAACTCCAACGGTATCGGTCCGCCGTCAGGGGTGAACTGTGAATACAGATGCCAGTCCGGATCCAGTTTCACCGAGAAGACTAAAATGCGTTCGTTCCCGGTGGCGTTCTGGACGGTAAAGGACCATTTGGCAGGCTTCTGCATCTGACCGAAAAGGGCCATGGGCAACAATACATATAAAATCGGCAGCAGTCGTTTGAGCATATCGGTCATTTGGAATACAGTCCGTTAAAACGGAAAGAGCAAGGCGAATCGTGCCTCCTTGCCACGAATTTAATAAAAAATCAGCCCTCGAACCATTTCAGCAGATCATTGACCTGCAAGGAATTACGCTCCTGCCCGCTGATGTCCGCCAGCACACTGCCTTCAGAAAGCACCAGGATGCGGTCCCCGAATCGAATGGCGTCTTTCAATTGATGGGTGATCATCACAGCGGTGAGACCGTACTGACGGATGATTCGGTTGGCCAGTTCCATTACTCGTACGGATGTGCGAGGGTCCAAGGCCGCCGTGGGTTCGTCCAACAGCAGGATCCGGGTCTCGTCCATTACGGCCATCAACAGGGATAGCGCCTGGCGTTGGCCGCCCGACAAGGTTCCCACCGGCTGATCTAACTTACTTTCAAGTCCGAGCTCTAACGTGGCGACCATTGTCGATGCCTTTTTTCTGAACTCCTTGCTTGTTCCAATGGAAAGAGCCTTCGTTTTACAGCGAAGTGCAGCCAGCCGCAGGTTTTCCAACAGTGAAAGTGAAGGGGCTGTCCCCATCAATGGATCCTGGAAGATCCTCGACACCCAGCGACTGCGACCGTAGTCGGGCATTCCTGTGACATCTTGTCCGTCCAGCAGGATCCTGCCGCTGTCCGGCTGAACGGTTCCGGCGATCAGGTTCATCAGTGTTGACTTTCCCGATCCGTTTGCACCGAGTATTACCGCGAACTGTCCGCGCGGGATGAGCAAGGAGACGTCATTCAGCGCCCGTACTTCCGAAGCGGTACCGCGGGCGAACGATTTGCTGACCTTTTGCAACGTGATCATGCGGCTCGGCGAAGATTGGGAAGACTGACAGCGGCCAGTACGAAGACGGACACCACTAGCTTGAGGTAAAGCGGATCGATTCCTGCTGAAAGTGCTAAACCGAGAATCAGACGGAACAGGACGGATCCGGCCAAGACTCCGGTCAGCAACCAGGCTGTTTTACGCAGGCGAAGGAGCGTCGTCACCTGTCCGCCGATCATCACAGATCCAATCCCCAGAAGCACGATGCCTATGCCCATATTGATGTCGGCATAACCCTGGACATACGTGATCAGGTAACCGCTCAACGCGGTCAGGCCATTGCCCAACGCCAGTCCGATGATCTTCATACGGTCCGTGTTCACTCCGAGGGAGCGTATCATCTGCTCGTTGTCGCCGGTTGCGCGCATCGCCAGTCCGAAGTCCGTCGATAGGAGGTAAGTGAGCGCTGCCGTCGCAAAAGCCGCAGTGAGCAGCAGGAGTACCAGTTGATTGGTAGCGGAGTGATCAGACAAGCGAAGCTCGGAGAAGAGCGATGGTGCTTGTATCAACGGCAGATTGGACCGGCCCATTACGGCAAGGTTGATCGAATAGAGTCCGGTGGTCACCAGGATGCCCGATAACAGCGCATTCACTTTTAATCGAGTGTGGATCCAACCGGTCATTGCTCCTGCAATCGCTCCCGCCAGAAAAGTGACGGGCGCTACTGCTACGGGATGGGTCGACTGCAAGGTCAGTACGGCAGTGACAGCACCGCCCAACGTGAAACTCCCGTCGGTGGTGATGTCGGGGATATTCAGGATGCGCATCGAAATGTAGATGCCCAGCGCCATCAATCCATAGGCGACACCCAGTAATAAAGCGGTTTGAAGAATGGACAAGCGTTCAGCGGTCGAATCAGTTACGAAGGTAGCGAAAAACGGCAGCCTTCATGAGCGGACAGCTCAATCACCTCTTCCGACCCGGATGAACGTGCTGTCCAGCGTTACGCCGAACTGCTTCTCTTTTACCGGATTGCAAACCCGGCGGCGTACGCGCACCGGTTCGGGAGAAATGCCTGCCTTTGAGCCGGTCTTCAGGTAGCGGGCTGCCTGAGCACCCGACTGGTAACCCCATTGGTACATGTCTGCCCCGAAAGCGGCAAGCGCTCCGCGGAGGACTAACCCTTCTTCACTCGTAAAGACCGGGACATTCGCATCGTCACAACTTTTAACGATGATTTCCATAGAGGAGAAAACGGTATTATCCGGTAATGCGAAGAATGCATCAATCTTCTTTTGTAGCAGGGCGGCCATCACCAGTTGTGTTTCGTTGGAGGAGTTGACGGGTAGTTTCTCCAGCTCCAAACCCATAGCTCCGCATCTTTCTTCAATCCGCTTCATCGCATCCACCGATTGGGGTTCAGACTGGTTGTAGATGGTTCCGATCTTTTTTGCATTGGGAAGTACCGACCGAACAAGCAGGAGCGAGGTGTCGATATAGTCGAGTGTTTCGTAGGTGCCGAAAAGGTTTTCCGGCGCTTTGCCGTTGCTGTCGGTGAGTTTCGCGATATCAGGTCGTGGAGATACCATCATGAAAACCGGTATGTCCTTCGTGCGTTGAACGGCAGTGATGGTGGATAGCGTCGGGTTGGTGGCAATCAAGTCGACCTTTTCACCGATCAGATAGTCGCAGGCCTGCAAAAGGGTGGGCTGGTCGCCCTGTGCATTACGGTAAATGATCTCCAATGTCCCGTCCGTTGCAGAGAAGCCGCTGTCCTTTAAAGCGGTGAAGAATCCTTTCTTGGCCTGTGCTAATGTCGCATCCTCCAGCATATCGAGAAATCCGACCTTCGGAATACCGGATGATTGGTTCTTTTGTTCCTGCCGATTACAGGCTGACAAAGAAAGCAATGCCGACAACAGTAATACTGGTAGCCTTGATAGAATGCTATTCATTTTGTCTTATTTTATAAGTAAGGATTGGACAGTATACCACTAATCACCAACCACCAACCACTAACCACCAACCACCAACCACTAACCACTAATCACCAGCTGCCGCCGGCACCACCACCGCCTGACATTCCTCCGCCGAATCCCCCGAAACCGCCGCCACCGAAACCGCCTCCTCCGAAACCGCCGCCACCCGAAAAGGATCGCCAGTGTCCCCGCTGCCGGTTGGCAGCCGCGTTCAGTAGCGCCCATGCCGCCCAGAAGGAGAGGTTGTTCATTCGTGCATAACGAGAAGCCTGTCTGCTTTTGGTGAAAAAGAGGATGAACAGGATGAACAGGATGATCATTAGAAAGAAGCCGCCGCCCGCCCGCGGCACCCCTTTTCGTTTGAAATCCTCCGCTTTGAATTCGCCATTGACCAGGCCTATAATGGAAGTTGTCGCTGCATCCAGCCCGCTGTAATAGTCCTGTTTCTTGAAGTTCGGAACAATGTCACGCGCCACGATGCGCTTGCACAGGGCATCCGGCAGTACCCCTTCTATTCCGAAGCCGGTGGTGATGAATACCTTCCGGTCTTCTATTGCGGCGAGTAGCAACACGCCGTTGTTCTTTTTCTGGTCGCCGATCTTCCAACGGTTGAAGAGCTGTACGGAGTAGTCGGCAATGTCGTAACTGCCGATGCTGCGCATAAGTACGATTGCAATCTGGGTGGAAGTCGTGTCGTCGAAAGCGACCAGTTTCGCCTCCAGGGATTGCCGCTGTTCGGGAGTCAGTACGCCTGCGTAATCCGTGACGATCGTGGCGGAACGTTCCGGAAAATCCGCTGCTGCTGCAATCACAGGCAGTAGCAGGACCAATACTAGTCGGATGCTCCGTTTCATTCGTCCTCCTTCCTGTCACCGTACATGATGTCATCCGGCAATTCGTTCCGGTCGCCGGCAGTCCAGGGAAAATGGTTGCTGAGCGCCTCTCCGGCTTTGAGTATTCCCTGGCAGAGCCCGCTCACGAAGTCGCCGACCATGAAATGGTGCTGCATCTCGGTACGTATACCGGACCAGAAGTCATCCCCGACTTTGGCATGAATGCCACTGTCGCCGATGACCGCGAACTTACGCGACTTGACTGCCAGATAAATCAGGATCCCGTTTCGTTCGTCCGTCCGGTGCATGCCCAGTTCACTGAAAACGAATGCAGCCCTGTCAAGGACATCCGGACCGCATTCACGGTCGATGAAGACACGGATCTCACCGGAGGTGCGCCGCTCGGCCTCCTGCACGGCAGCGAGAATCGCTTGCTGTTCTTCGTCCGTGAATCGGTGAGTCGGCGTCATCAGAACTTGACTTCCGGCGCCTTTTCCGCGCCTTTGTCAGACTCGAAGTAGGGGCGTTCTTTGAACTCGAACAGGTTCGCGATGATGTTGCGCGGGAAGCGCATGCGACCCACGTTGTACGCCTCTGCAGATTCATTGAAGACTCTGCGGGCTTCGTTGATACGGTTTTCCGTGCCTTCCAGCTGTGCCTGCAGTTCACTGAAATTGGTGGTGGCTTTCAGCTGCGGGTAATTTTCTGCCACAAGCAAGAGGCGGGAAAGGGCACCGCCCAGCTGTGCTTGCGCCTGCTGGTATTGCTGGAGTTTTTCCTGGGTAAGGTCGTTCGCATCCAAACGGATACCGGTAGCGTTGGCGCGCGCCTGAATGACCGCTTCAAGCGTGGATTTCTCGAAATCGGCAACACCTTTTACCGTGTTCACCAGGTTAGGGATAAGGTCCATTCGACGCTGGTATTGGTTCTCGACGTTGGACCATGCTTTATTGACTCCTTCACGCTGGGTGATGAGACCATTGTATGCGGAAATCGCCCACAGTACGATGAGGACGAGGACGCCCAGTATGGCGAGCAGGAGGATGGTACTTCTTTTCATGGTTATTTTAGTGGATTGATAATTAGGTAAACGTCAGATAAACAAGAGGGAGCACTGATTGTTCATGCGGACTGCAACTGTTGCTTCAGGATCTGCTCCAGCTTTCCGGATGCATGAGAACCGATTCGGTACGGTAGACCTTCTGTATCCGTGATTTCAACAGCATCGTCACCGTCGGTGTAGAACCGTACAGTCCCTTTCCATTTCAGGTTGAATACGGGATTGTTCAGATGGTATTTGCTGTAACGTTTGCGGACGACTGAACGGATGTTCTTCAATTGGATGCTGACAGGCCGTGAAGTCCAAAGTCCGCTTAATTCCAGGCGTGTCTTGAAGACGCGGATGCGGATGTGAAGTGTGAAGAGCAGCAAAATAGAAAGTAAGATGATCCCCGATCCCAGCCAGAAGAACAGGTCGCCGTTCTGGCCGTGCTTGACTTTCCACCAGTGGATACCGAAGCAGAACAGGGTCAGCAACAGTCGACGCGCCATGGACAACCGGTTGAATCCGAGGTACTGCTTTTCTTCGTAAATAGGTTGCTCCGTCATGGGAGAGTGTTTATTAGAAATGATTTTTTTGTCCCGGGAGTGACTTTGTAAAGTTCGTTGATTCGGACGCCTAAGATACAAACAATCTCCTCGCCGCTGAGAAGCACACACGTCTCTTTTTTTTCGGCGAGACTCATCTTGAGATCAGTGAGCAAGTCGCTCACTTTCTTGCTATGGCGCATGCCCAACGGACGGATCCGGTCCCCGGGTTTCCAGCGGCGTAATGTCAATGGAAATTGCACTTTGGAGGAATCAATCATCAGTTGGCCGCGTGTTAATTCCTTTTCACTCCCGGAAATATATTTCCGGATGCTGAATTCCGCCTTTCCGGATGGTAGGCTCACCCGTTTGCTTGACCGGTGTACTTTCAATTCGTGGAAGGGTGCGGTCTCCTTTTTCGAAAGCAACAGTTCGTTGCGGTCCCGTACCAGCAAATACCCGTCCGCTTCGAAAATCTTTCCCGGTTTATTGATGACCAGCGCTTTTTCAGGTTCCGGAAGTCGCATGCCTTCGGACAGCAACAGTTCCTGCAGTAGTAATCCCGGCTGTGAGGATTCCAGTAACGGTCCGACCGGTATGCGTGTGAATTTTCCGTTTTTTCTTTTCAGCAAAACGGATAGCTCCTGCATCCGTTCGTCAAAACGATCCTCTGCGAAACGGACCAGTTCCATGTTGCGCCCCATCACTTTTCGAAGCGATGGCTGCAGATCCAGCAGCAGGGGGATCAACCGGTGACGGATCCGGTTACGCAGATAGTCGTCCTTGCGGTTGGAGGCATCTTCCCGCCAGGAGAGCCGTTTGGTGGCGGCGTACCGTTCAATGCTTTCCCTGTCTGCGAAGAGCAGCGGCCGGATGATTTTTCCGTTTCGAACGGGTATGCCGCCCATCCCATGGATACCGCTACCACGTAACAGGTTTATGAAAAAAGTCTCTATCGAATCGTCCAGATGATGAGCTGTAGCGATGGCCGTATACCCGTTCTCAATGGCCAGCTGCTCGAACCATTGGTAACGGATCGTTCTGGCAGCTTCCTGTACGGAACAGCGATGTTCAGCAGCGAATTTTTTTGTGTCCGCTTCCAGCAGATGAAAAGCGATTTTTTTCTTCTCCGCTTTTTCACGGACGAAGACGGCATCTTCTTTGGCTGCTTTTCCCCTCAGGCCGAAATTAACGTGGGCGACCGCTAGTGTGAAGGGGAGGTCCTGGAAGAGCCGCAGCAGCACCATGGAGTCGATGCCGCCGCTGACCGCCAATAATACCCTGTCTCCTTCGGACAAAAGCCGATGGGTGGCAGTGAATTTTTTCATCCTTTCCTGCAGGGAAGACATGCGTTAAAATTACTCAAATCGGTCCGCCCGCGAACTGAAAAAAGTCAGTTGGTCAGTGCGTTTTTCATGGTTTCTGCTTTCAGCAGACATTCTTCATATTCCTCTTCCGGGTTGGAACCGGCTGTCAGCGCGCTCCCGGTCATTGCTGACAGGTAACGGTCGGCGGAATTGTACTGCAGGCTGCGGATAACTACATTCAGGTCGAAATCGCCTTCGGGGGTGATATAGCCGACGCTTCCGGAATAAAGCCCGCGGGCGACTGATTCCTGCTCTTCAATGATTTCCATGGCACGGAGTTTCGGCGCGCCGGTCATCGATCCCATCGGAAATGCGTGGCGGATTACCTCGGTCCAGGGCAGCTTAGGGTCAATTTCGGCTGCCACCGTCGTGACCAGCTGGTGAATGCGCCGGTAGCTTTTCAACCCGAATAACTCCAAGACGCGGACGCTGCCTCTTACAGCCGTCCTGGAGAGGTCGTTTCGTACGAGGTCGGTGATCATCACGTTTTCCGAGCGTTCTTTCTGGCTTCCCTGTAAATGCCTCTTCAGTTGTTCGTCCTCCGCATGATCTTTGCCTCTCCGGATGGTTCCTTTAATGGGCTGTGAGATGATACGGTTCCCTTGTTTTTGAAGGAACCGCTCCGGACTGGCGCAAAGCAGATAGCGCTTTCCGGCTTTGTAAAAGACGGCGTTCGGCATCGGCGATAGCCGGTTCAGGGAAAGGAATGTCCGGACCGGGTCGATGACTGTGTCCTGGGAGTGGAATTCCATACAGAGGTTCGCCTCGTAGATATCGCCCCGCTGGATGTGTCGTAGGACGTTATTCGCTTTTTCCAGATAAGCTTTCCGTGAAGTACGCTGATTCAAGGATATATCCGTATCCGAAATCCGGGGGTGTCCCGTTTTCGCTTTGATTTCTTTCTCCAATCTTTCAATGAAATCGTCTTCCTCCGATTCCTTGAAATAATGTAGTTCAATCGCTCCCGCTTTTTTAAGAAGGATATAGCGTGGCTGAAAAAAAGAAACGTTCGGAAATCCTAGCGGATCCTCCAGCCGGGAAACGGATTTTACCATCAGCTCTTTGAGGCCGTACCCGAAGTGACCGAACAGCCAGTCTTTCTGTTTCTGATGAAAAGCGAAAAGTGCATCGAAGGGATCACTCCCCGTTTCCGGCTCGAATTTGGCGATGCTTCCGATACCGGCCATCCATTCGAACCGGGAGTGCTCGTCATCAGCACCGGTGTTTCCGGTGTTGGACAACAATAGGATGCCCGTCACCTGGCGGTCGCACCAGCGTGCCAGTTCCTCGGCTGACACCGGGAAAGGAAGAGTGATTACGGTTCTGCTTTCGAGCATCAACCGCAAAGATGCGGCAAAACGTGGTCTTTTAGGAGATACGGTAAAAGAAAAACGGTCTGCCCGAAGCGGACAGACCGTTTTTGGGAATCGGACGGGTCGATTACTTCATGAGTACGACGCGATCGACATAGGTCTGGGAACCGACCACCACCTTGCACAGATAGGTGCCGGGTGCTAGGTTCATGGTGTTGACTTCGAATTCCACGTTGGACTCTTCGCCGGAATCTCCGTTGAACACATCAGTAACCAGTCGGCCGTCCAGGCTGAAGAGCTTAACAGAGAGCTGATCGCGCTGCTGCAGATCTACGCGGATGCGCAGCTGGTCGTTGAACGGATTGGGGTATACGGTGACCTCTTCGGTTCCGTAGACTTCCTCTCGGTTTTCACCCAGCATGCGTGGAACGGTGTTTGAAATGCTGACCAGTACTTTGCAGCCGTCAAATGCATTGTTGATTACGTCTACCGCGTTGTTGATGTCGGACAACGACGGATTACTACCGGAAGGAACGTACAGGCCTGCCAATGCGCGGTTCGCCAGCGTGAACAGGTCGGCTACCGTGTTACTGGTACCCAGGTAGGTGACGACCGAACGGGGCAGGGTCCAGGTCTGGCCGGATCCCGTGGCTACACCGGAGGAGAAACAGCCGGTTCCACTGCCGTTGGCGGTACGGATATAGCGGCCGACCAGCGGCAGGCTGCTGAGCGCGTTGTTGTTGATGCGCATGTTCAGTCCCAGCGTGATGGTCTGACCGAGCAGGACGTTGTAGATCTTGCCGTTGTTGATCGGCTGTACGTTGGCGCAGGTATAGCTGCCGCCGAGAACCGCAGCC
>JBJOMA010000015.1:0-4557 GCA_046052625.1 Bacteroidota bacterium | reverse complement strand
GATATGTTCCTGCTACCTGCTTTCATCGGAGACCTTGAAATGACCGTCGCCGACCGATTGGGCCGTATCGTCCGGACAGAAATGTTGTACAAGCCGGCAGGAAGCATTCACTCCCTCGATCTCAGCAGCGAGGCGGAGGGCGTCTACTTTCTGACTCTTTCCAATTCTGAAGTCAGCAGGACGGTTCGTTTGGTGGTAACTCGCTGATCAAAGCGGTAACAGTGAACATGTTTTTCAGCATGCGGTCATTTTGACCGAAATCATAGTTTTGATAGGAACAGTTCAAGTCCTTTTCGCTGTTCTTCGTAGAACGCGTATCTGATGTGCTGTCGCAGATAAACATCCAGCTCTTTCAACTGTACAGGGTGGGGCCTGAGATTTTTCAAAATCTCAGGAATTGCGGATAAACCTTCTCCCAGCGCCTCGTTGAAAAGCGCCATGAACTCCGAATCGATCATCCTGTTGGCGGTCCAGACGGCGAATACGAAAGGCAGTCCGGTAAGCTCTTTCCATGCTGCTCCCAAGTCATAGATGAACGGATAATCTGCGCGCATCTCCATGGCGCGGTCTCCGATGACGACGGCGGCAGTACGTCCGGTTATCGATTTTTCATAACCGGGTAAGGCGGGCGTCCATTCTGGCGCTATCTTCCATAATTCTTCAGCAAGGATACGAACCAGACGGACGGAAGTGCGGGATTGGTAGTCAAGCAACACACGATCTATTTCATGCAGCGGCACTCGGCTTAATAACAGGACGGAATGAACTTCGCCATCACATCCGATGCAGAAATCTCCGATGATAGTTCCGTTGGGAATCTCCGGCAACGTCGCCACCGGAATCAACCCGATATCCACTTGTCCGGAACGCAGTTTTTCCGCACAGACGGCAGGCACGTCCTGGAATAGTTCTATCCGGTCCCGGATAGCATGATTCCTTAGTCCGAACAGGAACGGAGCGCTGTTCAGGTAGGAAACGATGGAGACGCGGATCTTTTCGTTCATGTTTTAGGAAGATACGATCTCTCCGTCGTGAAGCGTGATGGTACGGTCGGTCTCTGCTGCCAGTTGCAGGTCGTGAGTGACGATGCAGATGGTCTGACCGAAAGTACTCCGAAGTTCTTTGAAAAGGTCAAAGACGATGCGTGTATTCTTCGAATCCAGATTGCCCGTGGGTTCGTCCCCGAAAATGATCGCCGGATCGTTGATCAATGCCCTTGCAATGGCTACCCGTTGCTGCTGTCCACCGGATAACCGGTTGGCTTTTTTCACCGCCTGATCGGCGACACCCAGCAGTTCGAGCTTCTTCATCGCCCTTTCTTCTGCTTCTTCCCGGGTCCAACGGGCGAGCTTCAGTGCCGGCAACAACACATTTTCCAGTACCGTGAATTCCGGAAGCAGATAATGGAACTGGAATACGAAACCGATCTTGTCGTTCCTGATTTCCGCCTGACGGTTAGCGCTTAATTTTGAAAGGTCTTCTCCGTCGAGGATGATCTGTCCGTCGTAGTCCGTGTCCAAGGTGCTCAATACATACAGTAACGTCGATTTTCCGCTGCCTGAAGCCCCTACGATGGAGATGAATTCGCCTTTATGGATCTGAAGATTTACATTCTTCAACGCCTGGAAATCTACCGGGTCGTGGTAGATTTTGTTCAGTTGTACGGCCTCAAGAATGACTTTCTTCATGGTTTTCATTTTGATCGGATGATATCGACCGGATCGACCGAAGCGGCTTTTCGTGCCGGAAAGTAACCGGCCAAGGCCGTAGCTACGAGCGCAAAAGAGAAAGCGATGACATAAAACAGCGGAGAGGAATTGAACTGAAGGTATTCCATCGAGACGAAACCTTTAATGTTCAACGGAATGCTGCCGACGATGCGGGTCAATATGAATCCGGCTAACAGTCCCAAAAGGCCTCCGGCTATACCGATCGTCAATGATTCGGTGATGAACAGTGTTTTGATGTCCCTGTTCTTGTATCCGATGGCCTTCAGGATGGCGATATCGGTCATCTTCTCGTATATGATCATCATCAGGATGTTGAAGATGCCGAAACCGGAAACGATCAGGATAGAGGCGATGATCAGCGTGGTGACCATGTTCTGGATTTTGAAGACACCGAAAATGTTAGCGTTCGCCGTTTTCCAGTCCTCGGCCTTGTACCCGAATCGCTCCTTGAATTCAGCTGCTAACGATTGCGCCTTGTCGATGTCTTTCAGCTTGACGTTGATGTCCGTGATGTATGAATTGTCCACCCCAAGCAGCGTCTGTGCGTTACGGATGCTGATATACGCTCTGCTTCGGTCGAGCTCCGTCAGTCCGGTACGATTGATGCCGACGACTTTCATGTCAAGTGTCGTTCCGTTCGGAGCGATCAGTGTGACATTGTCATTCAGTTTCACCCCCAGGTTGTCGGCAAGACCTTCGCCGAGGATGATGGCGTTGTTCAGCGTAGATAACCTGCGAAGGTCACCCTGAATCATATAGTCGGAGACATGGAATACGACATCCTCTTTCTCCACGTCGATTCCGGCGATTCGCCCGCCGAATTGGACGATGCCTGCACGTAGTATGGCCTGTGAGCCTAGGAAGGGTGATACGCCCTCTACATCGGGGTGTCTTTCCAGTTGCGAGATGATCTGGTACCCGTTCCGGATCTTATTGAGCTCGTCTTTCGGTTTCTGATTGTTGACCACTACGTACCGACCGCTGTCCAGTCCGAAATGCTCCAGTAGACTGGGACGATCCCGGTCCGGCTCGTTGTAGATGTGGATGTTCGCAGTGGTGTTGATTGTCTGGTCGATGAAGGTCGACTGAAAGCCGGTCATCAGTCCCGCCTGGAAGATGAAAATCATGCTGCCGAAGGTGACGCCCAGCATTGCGACAATGGTCTGCCGTTTCTTCGACAGCAGATGCGTCATGGCGATATGCAGGATGGGGCTTTTGATCCGCATGCGGTCGGCTCCTTATTTTTTAAGTTCTTCGTCTCCGTTCAGGCCTTCCAGCACTTCCACGAATTCGAGGTCTTCGAAACCCTTCCGGATATGTCTGGGTGAATCTTCACCGGCTATCCGGACAAGGTCGCCGTTCCTTACGAATTCCCGGGGAATCACCAGCGCGTTCTTCCTTGTTCCTATGATGATATTGCCCTCTACGGTCATGCCGGAGTACAGACGGAGGTCGTTGGGTATTTCGATGCCCGCTTTCACACGCGCAGATTTGCTGTTCACGTTCACGCGCGGAATGATCTCAGTGATTACGCCCCGGAGCGGAAGGTCCGGATAGGCATCGATGCCATAAATGACTTGTTGCCCTTCTTTTAGCAGACCGATGTCGGTCTCGTCGATGGACAGTTCAACCTCGAAACGTGTAGCGTCACCGAGTTCAATCAACGGTGATTGTACGCCCATGAGGTCGCCGACATTCGGTAACACGTCGTAAACTTTCCCGTCGATTGCGGATAGCAGATCATAATCCTTCCGGTTTGACTGCTGCGATCCGGATTGGTTTAGCGCGTTCAGGTATTCGGTCTTGTAACGCGCCACTGCTGCATTGTAGCTTTCGATGGCACGACGATAGCCGCTTCTTGAAAGATCGAGCTGGGTGCGTGATTGGTCGAATGCAACCTTGCTGATCGCCTCGTCCTTCATCAGCGAACTGTTACGGTTGAAGTTGATGCTGTCCAGCTCGTAACGCGCACGGGCGGCCTCTTTTTCCTGCTTCAACGCGGATAGCGCCGGACCGTTTTCGTCGGCATTCAAACGCGCAAGTGCTGCCAGATTGCTCGTGCTGCTGATGGTGAATTCGTTGACGTCGTTCCTCAAGGTGATCAGCCGCTGGCCGGAACGGACGGATTCTCCTGCTTTTACATGGATTGCTTCCACATACCCGGGAGCTTTTGCATATAGGAGATAATGGTTCAGCGGAAGCACTTTCCCCGATGCATAAACCGCCTGTGTGATGTCCCGGCGCTCAGGTTTAACGGTAGCCGACTGTCTGCAGCCGGATATGGATGCAGCGACGATGGCAATCGTAAGCAAGAGGCGGTTTGTTTTCATGGTCAGATGGTTGCTGAGGTGAGTTGTTCGATGGACTTTACCGCTGTGCCGGGATCGGTCGGTTGACCGCGCCATTTTCGCACACGGTTTTTCATCCGCTCGCTGAGCAGGTACATCACCGGTACGAGGATCAGTGTCAGGAACGTACAGAAACCGAGTCCGAATATCATGGTCCAAGATAGGGGGCCCCAGAATGCGGTGCTGTCACCGCCGAAATACAGATGCGGATTCAATTCGCTGAACAAGGTCGAGAAGTCGATGTTCAGCCCGATAGCCAATGGAATCAACCCGAGGATCGTCGCCGAAGCGGTGAGGATAACCGGTGTCATCCGTGTCCGGCCTGCTTCGACGATGGCATCGAATGTCGGCACGCCTTGCTCGCGTAACAGGTCGGTGAACTCGACCAGCAGGATCCCGTTCCTGACAACGATGCCGGCGAGCGCAATGATGCCCACGCCGCTCATCACGATGGAGAACTCCATCTTGAACAACGAGAA
>JBJOMA010000014.1:0-5083 GCA_046052625.1 Bacteroidota bacterium | reverse complement strand
CAGTTCTTATTCGCTATTCTTGGAATCATGACCGCAGGATGGGTTCCGGTGAACCGTGCGAGGGAATCGATTTTCGAGTAGTCGAATACCGCGGAATCCCCCGTCATTTTACGGACCTGTTCGTCCGAATGCCAAAGGCGGTTGAACTGGCGTTGCTTCTCCATCTGTTTTTCCGGAGGCTTCACCCAGCCATAATGATAGACTGTGGCATCGGCCCGACGTACCCGTAGCGGTCGTCCTTCTTTCTGAAATCCCTGCGCATCCCGGAAAGAATAGATTCCTATACCGGGCCGGATGATACGTACTTCGTTCCGGTACCAACGGACCGAGTCGCCGATGAAATCATAGGAACCGTAGAAATGCAAATAGTCGAACAGAAGTCCCTCGACGGCGGGATCGTCCTTCCAGCGCTCCATGGACTTTCGTATGGCAGGATGAAATTTTTCGTGGACAGCTTCGTCGCCTTGGATATAAAATGCCCACGTTGAATCGGGTGAAATCCGCTCAAGCGCCTTGTTGGTTTCAACAGCCAGCACTCGACCGCCGGACCTAAGCGATTCGTCCCAAATACTGTCATGGATTCGGATCTTATCTGAGTCGATGGAGGCTATAAGTTCGCGCGTGCCGTCATCTGAGTCCCCCACCATCACAATGAATTCGTCGCAGAGCGGAAGCACGGAGGTGATAGCCTCGACAATCGGATAATCCAGACGTACCGCGTTACGTATGAACGTGAAGCCGGAAACCTTCATGGTCAGATACCGGTGTAATTAAACGGAGTGAAGGCTTTCAACTCGGCTTTGATACGGTCTTCGACATCCAGTCCATCGATGAAACGATGGATCGCTTCGCGACCGATCTGCTCGTTGGTACGCGTCAACTCTTTCAAGCGCTCATACGGATTCGCAACTCCCTCGCGGCGGAGAACGGTCTGGATCGCTTCGGCGACCACGGACCAGTTGGCTTCAAGATCCGCATCAATAGCCGCTTTATTGACAATAAGCTTGTCGAGGCCACGCAGAAGCGATTTGAGCGCTATAAGTGTATGTGCGAAGGGGACACCTACATTTCGTAAAACGGTAGAATCTGTGAGGTCGCGCTGCAGGCGGCTGATAGGGAGTTTGGCAGACAAGTGCTCGAAGAGCGCATTAGCCATTCCCAGATTGCCTTCCGAGTTCTCGAAATCGATCGGATTGACCTTGTGAGGCATAGCCGATGAACCTACTTCCCCTTCCTTGATCCGTTGTTTGAAGTAATCCATCGAAATGTAGGTCCAAAGATCCCGATTGAGATCCACAAGGATATTATTTATGCGCTTCAGGTTATCGAATAGTGCGCACAACTGGTCGTAGTGTTCAATCTGTGTCGTGACCTGCAATCTTTTCAGCCCGAGCTTTTCCGATACGAACCGGTCGGCGAAACTCTTCCAGTCGACCGACGGGTATGCGGCTACGTGAGCGTTGAAGTTCCCGGTAGCACCGCCGAATTTGGCGCAGTATGGCACATGGGATAGTTGCTCAAGCTGGTTCGCCAGTCGCTCGACGAAGACTTTGATTTCTTTTCCCAGACGAGTCGGCGATGCCGGCTGTCCGTGTGTGCGTGATAGCATCGGAAAATCTTTCCATTCATCGGATAAGGACTGAAGACGATCCAAAACCTTTCGGACAGCCGGAACATATACTTGCTCCATGGCCTCACGGATGGATAACGGGAAGGCGGTGTTGTTGATGTCCTGGGACGTCAATCCGAAATGGATGAACTCCTTTGCGGGTTCCAGCGACGTACCAACGATTTTCTCTTTCAGGAAATATTCCAGCGCCTTGACGTCGTGGTTAGTGATGCGTTCAAGCTCTTTCACCCGCTCCGCATCAGTTTCGGTAAAAGAACGGTAAGTGGCACGAAGCTGTTCGTAATCGGATGCCGTCGCAGGCGGGATTCCGGGTAACGATGCCTCGAAAAGTGCAATCAGGTATTCTACTTCGATTCGAAGACGGTAGCGTATCAGCGCGGATTCGGAAAAGTAGTCGGCAAGTTCCCGGGTCTGGTTGCGGTAACGGCCATCGACCGGAGCGATGGCAGTGAGGGAATTGTTCATAGCGAAAGAATCCAGCGGCAAAGGTACGAAAGGCTGGCAAGAGAACCAGAATGCAACCGCTTGAAATCCAGAAGGACTTTGGGATAAACGGGGTAAAATATTCCCGAAACAGGAAGCAAAATCCGAATGGAAACTTTTGAAATGAAAATAGTTTCCATAGTTTTGCACCGAATTTCAACCGAGGATGAGCGAACAGAAAGAACGAATAGTATCCGGCTCCCGGGAGCTGTTCTTCCGTCATGGCATGAAGAGCGTCACGATGGATGATCTTGCCGCACACCTGGCGATCTCCAAGAAGACGCTTTATCAGTTTTATGATGACAAGGAGGAGCTGATATTCGAAATCACCACCCGGGAGATCCGCTATCATGCAGGCGAGGTCAATGCCATCCGGGAGAAGGCCGCCAACGCCATAGAAGAGATACTGCTCGCCATGCAGATCATGTCCCGGATGATGAACAAGATCAGTCCGACCGTGTTCTATGACCTGCAGAAGTACTATCAACGGTCCTGGAAACTCTTCACGGAATTCAAGAACCACCAGATGTGTAATTTCATCGAGGAGAACCTACGAAGGGGGATCAAGCAAGGTCTCTACCGCAAGGAGTTGAACCTGGAGATCATGGCACGCCTTCGGTTACAGGAACTTCAAATGGGTTACAATCCCGAGGTCTTCCCTCCCGAACGCTACAACATCTTCGAGGTACAGATGACCATGATGGAGCATTTCCTATTCGGTATCACCACACTCAAAGGATACGGACTCATTGAAAAACATAAGACAGAATTACAATCACCCAATAGATAACAACTCCTTTTCCAGCAACTATGAGAAAAACACTCTCCGTCTGCGCAATACTGTTTGCTGCGCTGACCGCTACGGCAAATTCCGGTGATACCGTTTACCGGTTTTCCGCGAATCAGGCCATCGAATACGCACTTGAGCACCAGAAGAACGTGCTCAATGCAGAAGCCGACGCCGGTATCGCCCAGGCACAGGTCAGGGAAATCAAAGGTATCGGTCTGCCGCAAATCAACGGCTCCGTCGATGTCAAGGATTTCTTCGAGCTTCCCACCAGTCTTATCCCCGGCGAGTTCTTCGGAGCCGAGCCGGGAACATTCATCCCGGTCAGATTCGGAACACAATGGCAGTCGACGGCCGGAGTCACGGCTTCCCAGCTACTGTTCGACCCTACTTATCTGATCGGGCTGAAAGCGACAAAGACCCTGCGTGAGCTTTCCAACAGGAATGTAACGCGCACCCGCATTGAAACAGCCTCCAGCGTCACCAAGGCCTACTATGCCTTGTTGCTTGTACGGGAACGGAAGACCGTCATCGATGCGAATGTGACCCGGATCGGAAAACTGAAGTCGGACACCAAAGCGTTGTATGACAACGGCTTCGTGGAAAAGCTGGATGTGGACCGCATCAACCTCGCCTATAACAACATGATGAGTGAGAAAGAGAAATTCGACCATCTGGAACGGATGTCTGAGAACCTACTCAAGTTCCAAATGGGGATGCCGCTCGAAAAATCACTGACCCTGACCGATTCATTGGATTACACCAAGGTGAAGAATGCAGGAATGACCGAAGCCGCCGGAGATGTCACTCGACGGATCGAGTACAACCTCTTGCAGACACAATTCCGTCTGGAAGAACTTAACATGAAACGCTACAAAGTGGGTTACTACCCAAGCCTGGTAGCCTATGCGAATGTCAGTTCCACCGCGCAGCGCAACTCCTTCAATCTGCTTGACCCTTCGCGTCGGTGGTATCCGACGGGCATCGTGGGCGCTACACTGAGTGTTCCGATCTTTGACGGACTTCAGAAGCAGTCCAAGATCCGTCAAAGCCGTTACAACCTTGACAAGATCCGGAACGAGATCGATAATTTCCGTAATGCTGCCAGCCTTCAGGTGCAAAACAGCCGGCTCGCCCTCGATGATGCTATCCGTTCCCTCGACCTGCAAGAGCAGAACCTTTCACTTGCGGAAGATGTCGTTCGTATTTCAAAGCTTAAATACGATCAGGGCGTCGGATCCAATCTGGAAGTCCTGGATGCGGAAACGTCCCTAAAAGAAGCTCAATCAAATTACTATGGAGCCGTGTATGACGCCATCGTTTCCCGCATTGACTACGATGTGGCGGCCGGCAATTTCAATTATTGATCATTCACGAACTGATGATACCCTACAAAAATCCTATGAAACCATTAAAATCTACCCTGCTGCTACCCGTCTTGATCGGAATTTTCGCATGCGGCAGTCCCAATGAAGACAAAGTCGCTCAGCTGAACGACCTGAAAAAGCAACAGGCTGAAATCCGCGAAGCGATTACGCGTTTGGAAGCGGAAATCGCCGCCGGCGACACCTCCGGTGCAACCAAAAAAGGAAAACTGGTGGCTGTTACAGCCATGCAAGCGTCCCCTTTCAGACACTTCGTAGAGATCCAAGGCCGTGTCGAAGGAGATGAGGATGTTATGATCGGCGCAGAGATGCCAGGTACTGTCACAAGTGTACTGGTGCAGGCCGGTGCCATCGTGGTGAAAGGACAGGTACTTGCTACGCTGGACGACCGCATAATCCGTCAAGGCCTGCAAGAAGTCGAGACCCAGTATGAACTGGCAAACCAGGTCTATGAGCGTCAGAAAAACCTGTGGCAGCAGAAAATCGGCAGCGAGATACAATATCTGCAGGCAAAGACCGGAAAAGAAGCATTAGAGAAACGTCTGGCGACGACACGCGAGCAACTTGAAATGACGCGCATCAAATCACCAATCAACGGAACCGTCGATCAGGTGATGGCCAAGACGGGACAGGCTGCAGCGCCGGGCGTCCCTGCTTTCCGGATTGTGAACCTCGGCGCATTGAAAGTCGTCGGAGAGGTGGCTGAATCCTACGTTTCTAAAATCAAAACTGGTAACGAGACTGTCCTTGTCTTCCCGGATCTGGGGACTGAAGTGAAAACCCGCCTGGACCATGCGG
>JBJOMA010000013.1:0-2692 GCA_046052625.1 Bacteroidota bacterium | reverse complement strand
GTACCTTTGCAATACGGGTAAGTCCTATACGACCAGCTCCCGCCAACCTCCCCAGGCCGGGAACGGAGCAAGGATACGCGGTTGAGCGGTGCGATATAGAAAGCTTACCCGTACTTTTTTTCAACTTTTCGGAATTGTTACTAACGGTTACAGCCCTTATTAGGTCCAAGCCGCTACTTTTGCACCGGATCCCGAAACCATCCTCATCATGAAGTTCTTCATCGACACGGCCAATCTTTCACAAATCAAAGAAGCCCAGGACCTGGGAGTTCTTGACGGTGTTACTACCAATCCATCCCTCATGGCGAAGGAGGGTATCACCGGACACGAAAACATCCTTCAGCACTATATCGATATCTGTAACATCGTCACCGGTGATGTGAGTGCCGAGGTGATATCCACCGACTTTGCCGGCATCGTCGCTGAAGGTCAGCACCTGGCTTCCCTGCACAAGCAGATCGTAGTCAAGGTGCCGATGATCAAAGATGGCGTCAAGGCAATCCGTTACTTCACTGACAAAGGCATCCGTACCAACTGCACCCTGGTATTTTCCCCGGGCCAAGCGCTGCTGGCGGCAAAAGCAGGAGCCACTTACGTCTCCCCTTTTCTGGGTCGGCTCGACGATATCAGTTTCGACGGTATGGAGCTCATTCACCAGATTGTCCATATCTACCGCAACTACGGATTTTCCACGCAAGTGCTGGCAGCTTCCATCCGTAATCCGCTGCACATCATCAAGTGCGCTGAAGCAGGTGCTGACGTCGCCACCTGTCCCTTGTCCGCCATCATGGACTTGCTCAAACACCCGCTCACCGACAGCGGATTGGCCAAGTTCCTTGCCGACGCGAAAAAGTCGCAGGAATCCGTCACCAAGTAAACCGTACTTCATTGCTGCTTCGCGTCTATCCGGACAACATCAACGACCGGCACATTGCTAAAGCGGTGGAGGTTTTAAAGAACGACGGGGTCGTCGTGGTTCCGACGGATACGCTCTATGCCCTTGCCTGCGACATACGCTCCAATAAAGCGTTCGAGCGCATCAGCCGGCTTCGAAAGATGAAAGAAGGAAAAGGGAATTTCTCATTCATCTGTCACGACCTTTCACATATTTCCGATTTCACACGTCCGTTCAACAACACGATTTTCCGTTTGATGAAACAGTGTCTGCCGGGACCGTTTACGTTCATCCTTAACGCAAACAGTAACGTTCCCGCCATCTTCAAGACCAACAAGAAGACCATCGGTATCCGCGTCCCGGACAATGCGATCACGCGTCGTATCGTGCTGGAACTGGGGCATCCGATCATGGTCACCACCGTTCACGACACGAATCACTGGGAGGAGTACGTTTCAGATCCCGCTGAAATCGAAGCCATGCTGGAGGGTCAGGTCGATCTGATCATCGACGGAGGAAATTCAGACCTTCTGCCTTCAACCGTCATCGACTGCACGGGTGAAGTGCCCGAACTAGTGCGAGAAGGAAAAGGACTGATCACAAACGGTATCTGATTGTGGTCAGGATTCATCCTTCCAGATCACGGAAAGTCATCGGTAACTGTTCGATCACATCCGAAGGTATCATTCCCTGCATGGAAGAACGTCCTGCGACTTCATCCGCTGCTTTGCCATGAATATAAACGCCAAGACAGGCTGCATCTTCGGGACGATAACCTTGCGCGAGAAAAGAAAGTATCATGCCGGTCAGCAAGTCACCACTGCCTCCGCGAGCCAGGCCCGCATTACCGCTCGCGTTGAAATAAGCGACACCATCAGGTGTGACTGTACAGGTATGTCTACCCTTCAAGACAACGGTTACGCCAAACTTCCTTGCAAACTCACGTTGCAACCGCAATCGTTCGAACCCGTCACTTACCGGCTGCGTCATTCGCTCGAATTCCTTCGGATGCGGAGTCAACACCGCACCTGCGGGAAGTGATGCAAGCAGCTCCTTATTTTCACTAAGGATGTTCAACGCATCGGCATCCAGCACCAAGGGAATTCCGGAAGAAAGAATTTTTGAAAGAAGACCGACAGTACGGTGGTCAGTACCGATGCCCGGACCGATACCGATGGCAGAGAAGCGGTTGAGGTCGCCTGCAAATCCAGAAACTAATTCCGGATCCGTGTCTGGAGAGACCATCGCCTCCGGAACGGAGATCTGCAGTATATCGACCGAACCGGACGGTACATGAACGGTAAGCAATCCCACGCCCGAACGAAGACATGCACGTGCGGCCAATACCGCAGCACCGGATTTTCCATAACTGCCCGCAAACAGCATCGCATGACCGTATAAACCTTTGTGAGAGAACGGTTCTCTTTGCTTGAATAATTCAGAAGCTTCCCTTGCGGCAAACAGGTATGAGTCGGTGGTGACATCACGTACAAACTTCGGGTGAAGACCGATATCCGTCACGATCCATTCGCCGGCGAAACGGCCTGTATCAGGAAGTAAAAATGAAAGTTTGGGGAATTGAAAGCTGAGGGTCATTCCTGCACGGACGACTGCGGAAGGATCCGGCGGAAACTGATCCGCCTTCAGTCCGCTTGGAACATCGATTGAAACTACGAATGCACCGGACCGGTTGATCCGTTCGATTGCGGCACGGAAGAGTCCTGTCGGGGCTGAAGAGATACCTGTTCCGAACAGGGCATCCACCCAGCACTCACCAAAACCATTGACAGGCAGGTC
>JBJOMA010000012.1:0-13755 GCA_046052625.1 Bacteroidota bacterium | reverse complement strand
GATGCTGAGATGGCCCGTCGCCTGAATCAGGAAGCAGCCAAGGCCGTCAAGTACGGCGGTGTTTCGGAGGAAGAGGCGTGGAAATTCGTCACACTAAATCCTGCCAAGTTGTTACGTGTCGATGACCGGACCGGAAGCCTGAAGCCCGGAAAAGATGCTGACGTGGTTCTCTGGAGCGATCACCCCATGAGCATCCGTGCCAAGGCGATTCAGACATATGTGGACGGCATCCCGTACTTCGATCTGGAGCGAGATCTACAACTCCGTGATGAGGTGCGGAAAGAGCGTACCCGTCTCATCAACAAGATGAATGAAGTGAAAACCAAAGGGGAAGCGGTACAAAAACCGGCCATGAAACCCCAGCTATACAAACACTGTATGGAGGAAGAGCTCCATTCCATCGACTGATATGATCCAATCCTTGAAAGCCATGAAATACTTACTCTATATACTTCTTATCGCCCCGTTCGTGCCGAAGACTGCCAGTGCGCAGAATTCCGCTCCGAAGCCGTCATCTGTCCTTATCATGAACGCAACCGCCCATATTGGCGACGGCAAAGTGATTGAGAATGCGGCTGTCGGTTTCGAAAACGGAAAGCTCACATTGGTCGCTGATGCGAAGACCATCCGGTTGAAGAAAGACGCTTTCGTCGAAGTGATCGACGGTTACGGTAAGCATGTTTACCCCGGACTCATCGCATGTAATACGAATCTGGGTCTGACGGAAATCGATATGGTCCGGTCTACCCAGGACCACCATGAAGTGGGGGAATTCAATTCGAATGTTCGAAGCTTGATTTCATATAACACAGACTCTAAAGTCATTCCTACCGTCCGCGGCAACGGTGTTTTGTTGGCGGAGGTTTCGCCGAGAGGCGGAGTGATTTCCGGAACGTCGTCCGTATTCATGCTCGACGGATGGAACTGGGAAGATGCCTGTCTGTCGAAAGACATCGGCATGCATATGAATTGGCCGAGGATGTATGTATATACTGGTGGCGGCCCTGAAGCGGAAGACAACCAGCGGAAACGCATGCAGGAAGAGCTCGGCAACGTGGAGCAGTTCTTTTCCGAAGCCAAGGCATATTGTGCCGGGAAGTATTCCGGAGAGACCAATCTGCACTTCGAAGCCATGCGTGGTGTTTTTGACGGCAGTAAGAAACTGTTCGTGCACTGCGGATACGTTAAAGAGATCGAGGCAGCCGTCCTTTTTTGCCGTAAATACGACATCAAGATGGTTCTCGTCGGTGGCACTGACGCATGGCGTGTCGCTCCGATGTTGAAGGAAAACGATATTCCCGTCATACTGGGAAAGACACATGCCCTGCCCGCGCGCGAAGACGATGACGTGGATCTCCCTTTTCGTTTACCTTACCTACTGGACAAGGCCGGCGTAACGTGCGCCATTTCCATCGACGGTTCCTGGCAGGTCCGCAACCTGCCGTTCATGGCCGGTACGGCTTCGGCTTATGGTGTCGATCGGGAGCACGCACTGGCGATGATCACCTCGGTGCCGGCTAAGATTCTGGGCATTGATGCATCTGCCGGAACGCTCGAGGTCGGTAAGGACGCAACCGTGCTTATCAGCTCCGGCGACCTTCTTGATATGAAGACCAGTGTAGTTGAAAAAGCATTCATTGGCGGTCGCGCTGTCGATCTGGATGATGTCCAGAAACAGCTTTACCGCAAATACATGACCAAATACGGACTGAAATAAACCTTGGATTCAAAAATCAGCTGTCGGTCGAAGTCCTCCCGGTTCGGGGGGACTTCCTGTTTTATAGCTTTTTTACGAAATTCGCATTAACAAAATCCCTGTTACATGAAGCGTCTCCTACTTGCACTGTCTGTTGCAACAACCTTGTTCTCCGCCTGCACATCACCTGATAAGGGTCAAGATGTCTCCGGCGGGACGGATTCCACACTCTTTGAATTCCTCGCGGATAGATTTGCCGACATACAGGTTCTCCGGTATGAGGTGAAAGGATTCGATGAGCTGAGTCTGCAGCAGAAGCAGTTGGCCTATTATCTGTACCAAGCCGGCTTATGCGGCCGCGACATCTTCTATGATCAGAAATACCGGCACGGATTACTGCTACGGAAGACGCTGGAGACCATCCTGGAGACCACTACTGCGGAACGGTCGGGTGAAAGCTGGCAGCAGTTCGAGACCTATTGCAAACGCTTCTTCTTCGCCAACGGTAATCATCACCATTATTCCGCTGACAAGATCCTTCCCGCTTGCAGTGAAAGTTATTTCATGGAACTGTTGGCAAAGAGTGAAAATGCACGTCTTCCATTGGGTGGTCGTACCATGGATGACTTCAAACAGCTTCTCTCCAAGGTCGTATTCGATCCTGCTTATGATCCCAAGGGCGTAGACCTGAGTGCGAAGGACGTCATCACTGCTTCGTCCAATAATTTCTATGTCGGAGTGAATCAGCAGGAAGTCGAAAATTATTATTCTGGACTGAAGGAGGCGGATTCGACCAACCGTTCCCAAATCGGATTCAATACGCAATTGGTCAAAGAAAACGGAAAGCTGGTCGAGAAAGTATGGAAATCCGGTGGCATGTACGGTGCAGCCATCGACAAGATCATTTTCTGGCTGAAGAAAGCGGAAACGGTCGCTGAAAATGACGTGCAAAAGAATACCATCAGCCAACTCATCAGATTCTACGAGACAGGCGACCCGAGGCAGTTCGATAATTACAACATCGCATGGGTGGCGGATACGGCTGCAAGCATCGATTTCGTGAACGGCTTCATCGAGGTGTACCAGGATGCGTTGCAGAAGAAAGGCGCTTTCGAGAGCATCGTATCCATGAAAGACAAGGAGGCTACCAAGCGGATCGCGGCCATATCGCATGAAGCACAGTGGTTCGAGGACCATTCTCCGATCTTGGATGAACATAAAAAGAAGAATGTGAAAGGCATTTCCGCCAAAGTAATCACCATCCTGGGTGAAGTCGGTGACGCGGCACCTGCCACGCCGATCGGAATCAATTTGCCGAATAACGAGTGGATCCGTGAGGAACACGGTTCAAAATCCGTTTCGCTGGGGAATATCGTCGCCGCCTATAATTACTGTCGAAGCCGAAGCCCCCTGATCGACGAGTTCGGCGCTTCACCGGAAGTCATCGCCCGCGTGCGTAAATACAGTGCATTGGCCGGAGAATTACATACGGATATGCATGAGGTGATCGGACACGCTTCCGGAAAAATCAATGACGGAGTAGGAACTACGGACCAGACTTTGAAGAATTATGCCGGTGTGCTGGAAGAAGCGCGTGCGGACCTGGTCGGATTGTATTACATCATGGACCCCAAGCTCGTCGAAATCGGCGTAATGCCCGACCTGGAAGTAGGTCGAGCGCAGTACGACAATTACATCATGAACGGCATGATGACGCAGTTGAACCGTATCGAACTCGGAAAGAATCTGGAGGAGTCACACATGCGCAACCGTCAGCTGGTGGCTTCATGGGCTTATGAGAAAGGGAAAAAAGAAAACGTGATTGAAAAAACGGTCCGTGAAGGCAAGACCTATTTCCAGATCCGTGATTACGAGAAGTTGCGCGGACTGTTCGGACAATTGCTTCGCGAGATCCAACGGATCAAGTCTGAAGGCGACTTCGAAGCCGGTCAGGCGCTTGTGGAGGGCTACGGCGTAAAGATCGATCCGGTCCTGCATAAGGAGGTCCTTGCTCGCTATGAGAAACTGGACATCGCTCCTTATATGGGCTTCCTGCAGGCCAAGCTGATTCCTGTCATGGAAGGCGACAACATTGTTGATGTGAAGGTGGAGTATGCCAAAGATCTCCTCTCACAGATGTTGGAATACGGAAGGGAGTATTCTCTTTTACAGTAAAAGGGTTACCGGGAAAATATGCTCAATTTTCGTCCAGCCGTTGAATCCGATCTCTCCGCCATACGGGAGATCTATAACGAGGCCGTGCTCAACGGAACAGCCACTTTCGATACCGAACTACGCTCCGAGGAAAAGCAGCTTGAATGGTTCCGTGCGCACCGAGAGCCGCATCCGGTCCTGGTGGCGGAGGAAAACGGCAATGTGATCGGTTGGGCATCACTCAGTCCTTGGAGCGAACGGAAGGCCTACGAACGGACAGTTGAGGTAAGCGTTTACATCCATCACAGTCATCGAGGAAAAGGCGTCGGCTCCCGGCTGTTGGAGCTCGTTACACTGGAGGGCGAGAGGTGCGGAAATCACTCCATTCTGTCGCGCATCACGCAAGGGAACGAAACCAGCATACACCTGCACGAGAAGTTCGGGTATGAGAAAGTCGGCGTGCTGAAGGAATGCGGCTTCAAATTCGGCCGCTACCTGGATGTGATGATTATGCAGAAGGTTTTCCGGCAGAACTGATATACGCCAATTACAGCGTGAAGCGGACGGAGAGCGCTCCGTCCCAGTTGCTGTTGATTCCGTCTACGAAATCCACAAACGGTTTTGCATCCACCGACAGTTCGATTGGCGCTTTCTTGAATTTATATGCCAGACCAAGAATGAAATCCGCGCCGAAACCGGAGGATGAACTGCCGTTATCCTTGTCGACATAGACCTTGTTGCCACGATAGTTGAAGTAATAGTAGTCGTACCCGTCATTATAGAAACCGACGTGCGCTCCTCCGCCGAAGAACCAGCTGAGTCCTTCCGCGGATGGGAAGGGTGTATGTTTTTCATACAGAGCGGTAAGGATGATACTATTGTACTGTAGCGCGACGATTCCTTCGATTGCACTGCTGCCACCGATTGATTGTTTCACGGTAATGCCGGAGTTCCATCCGCTTAACCGCAGGCCGACCCCGGTCTTGTATCCTTGTGCCGAAACGGCTGATGCAGCGAGTGTAAGGACAGAGAGTGTAAGAATTCGGAGTAGCGTGATTTTCATAAAACGGGCTGGTTAAGGAGTCAAACCTCGGTAAAGATTTCGGAGTCAATGTGAACTTGCCCTTTGAATAATCTCAGATACGGTTTCCCGGGTGATGGAGTGGTAGTTTTCTTTTGCGCCGGCAAAGATCTTTTTCGCTTCTTCGAGCCCGGAATTGGTCTTCACCAATTCCTGAAACAAAGGCTTGACGAACTTCCTGCGCCCTACTTCGTTCAGAAAACCTTCAAGGGAAGGATAGATCGCCGTATTGCCGTTCGTGAGACACGTGATCATCCACTGGTAAAGCACTTCGTTGTTCTTACTGTCTGACAAGTGAAAGGCGTTATCAAGGTCTTTCAATTGTTCCTTAGACATCCCGTTCGGTAATTGCTGCAGGAAGTGCACCCATTCGAAGGGAGACCAGCCCGATGCGTCCAGTTTTGATGCAGGTGTGCCGCCTCTAAAAAGCACGGCCTGCTTTTCAACAGCGGAGAAACGACCGGATTCGATCACAGGAAAATTTTCCGGCAACCCCGGCTGATAAACCCACTGGTCGATTTTCAGTTGAACATAGCCTGCCGGATCGTTTTCGAAAAGTTTTGCTTTCAATTCTTCGAGGAACGATTCCGTGTTCATCGTGCGGAACGCATGCCGCTCGAAATAGGATTTCAGGAAGGCATCCCATTTTTCACGACCGACATAAGCTTCGATGACCAATAGCAAATTGTTGCCTTTTTCGTATGCGATATCATTCATGCCATCATCCGGATCCCGACCCTCCAGGTGAAGTTTGAGACGGGTGTCAGGATTCTCAATACCCAGTTCTTCAATCGTCTCCAGCAGCCCTGTCTGTCCCAGCTTTCGCTGCATGTCGGCGAACTCGCGACCGTACAACTTTTCCATGATCCTGTTTTCGAAGTAGACGGTGAATCCTTCGTTCAGCCAGAAATCATTCCAGGTCTCGTTCGTCACCAGGTTTCCGCTCCAGGAATGCGCCAACTCGTGTGCGACAAGCGAGGTCAGGGACCGGTCGCCCGCGATGATAGTAGGAGTAGCGAAGGTCAGTCGCGGATTCTCCATACCGCCGAACGGGAAACTTTTCGGAAGCACCAGCAGGTCGTAGCGGCCCCAGGCATATGGTCCGTAGAGGGATTCGGCGGCTTCGATCATGCGGGGCAGTTCGGCGAACTCGTGGATGGATTTTTCCAGCATGGTTGGTTCGGCATAGACACCGCTGCGGCTGTCGAAAGCATGGAAGCGAAGATCTCCCACCGCAAGTGCCAGCAGGTAGGCAGGAACCGGTTGCGGCATGTTGAAACTGTAGCTGCTGTCCTCTTGGATTCCGGTAGGATTCTCAGCGCTCATGACGGCCAACAGGCCTTTCGGAACCGTTACTGATGCATCATAGGTGAAGCGGATGCCGGGACTGTCTTGCACGGGAGCCCAGGTCCGGGCGAGTATCGCTTGCGACTGGCTGAAAAGAAAAGGTTTGCTTTTACCGTCGGTCTGCTCCGGGGTGAGCCATTGCAATGCAGCGGCCTCAGGAGAGGTTGAGTAGTAGATGACGATTTCGCCTTCACCGGTTTCCACCGGAACGGTGAGTGCTCGTCCGAGAAAAGGGACGTCGCTTCCGATAACGAATTCAACCGGCTTTCCCGATCGGGTCACGGAATTGATCTGCAAATCCCGCGTGTCCAGCACGATCTGACGCGCACCTGCCGCTGCTTGGTAGCGTACCGTGGCCGTTCCATGGAGTACGCGTCGTTCGAAATCGACGGTGAGGCGGAGCGACAGGTGGTTCATGACCGCTTCTTTCGGTCGGGCGAAGGAGTGCGGATCCGGGGATTGTGCGTGCATATTGGGAAGGAATGACAGACAGATGACTGCGAAGGCTAAGAGTGTTTTCACCCCGGAAAGGTACGAAACAAGGCTCTTTCGGATTTCGTGCCTTCATCGTATATTTGTAAAAATAGCTACCGCATGAAAAACACCTTGTATACAGCCATCCTTTCGCTTTTCATCAGCGCCACGGTTTTCGCTCAATCGGATAAAACGTCCAGCTTCGGTGAAAAAGTTTCCGATCCTTCCAAGGCTATTGAAGTTGGAAAACTTTCCGGCATGGTGAAAGAAGGCGACACCTTGAACATTACCGTGACCGGCACGGTGAAATCCGTCTGCCAGAAGAAAGGGTGCTGGATGAAGATGGACATGGGAAACGACAAGACCATGATGGTTCACTTCAAGGATTACGGTTTCTTCGTTCCGAAGGATTGCAGCGGTAAGCGTCTGGTGATGGAAGGAATCGCTTTCATGGATGTCACCACGGTCCAGCAGCTTCGTCACTACGCGGAAGATGCCGGCAAGTCCAAAGAGGAGATAGAGAAAATCACGCAAGACGAAAAAGAACTCACCTTCGAAGCCACCGGAGTCCTCATTTACAATGAATAAGCTGCTCGTCCTTTTGTCGCTGGTCGTTTGCGGCCTGCTCCTCGGAGCGGCGTCAGCAGACCAGGATATGAATCCCAACGGCTCCAGCGAGCTCTCCTTGCTAATGCGTAAGATGGAGAAGCAATTGGTGGACGCACGACCGGAGGTTTTGAACGACAAGTACAGAGGAACCTATCCTGCCGAATTCGACAAGCTGAAAACCGCAGCTCCGACGGATGCAGATACGAAGACGGAATATTACAACGTCTTCGCCGATCTGTATACCAGCTCCGTCAAGAACCTTTACGCTTCCAAGAAATACCAGGTACAGGCGTACAACAACGTCGTCAATGCCTGCCTTGCCTGCCACTCACAGCACTGTCCCGGTCCTGTAGGAAGGATCCGGAAGTTGATGATTGCCGATCAGTGAGTTCCTGGTTGTAAGTTTTAGGTCTCTGGTTCCAGGTTCTTAGTTCCAAGTTGCAAGCGGACGGTTTAATAGAATATACCGCATGTATTGTTTTTGCGTGAATGAAATGACGTGCAATTTTGCGTCAAATGGGCTCATTCAAAGAGTTGGCCGCATGGAAGGAATCCATGCAGCTTGCTGTTCTGGTTTATCGTATTACAAGTTCATTTCCTGATTCAGAGCGACTGGGACTTGCAAATCAATTGCGCAGATCGGCTACATCAGTTCCGTCCAATATTGCTGAAGGAACAGGACGTTACTCTCGTCAGGACACATTACGGTTCCTCTATATCGCCAGAGGCTCATTGAATGAACTTGAAACGCAATCGATGATTGCGGCCAGTATCGGATATATCAATGAAACAAAACTAGAAAGCATCTCCGGAGTCATTTCCAGTTGCGGCAAGATGCTAAATGGGCTGATAGTCTATTACCGTAAGCCCGTCTCGAATAAATAGGTCGTTTGCTATCGTCAATATCCGGGAAAAGTAGCTCAAGCCAAGAACCTTGGAACTCGGAACTTGCAACTAAACGCTAAACTACTCCCTCGTCATTCCTGCCCGCAGATACTCGCGGTTCAGGCGGGCGATGTGGCTGATGGAGATGCCTTTCGGGCATTCGGCTTCGCAGGCTCCAGTGTTCGTGCAGGAACCTAGTCCGGATTCGTCGTGCGCATTGACCATGCGCATGACACGCTCGCGACGTTCGGGTTCTCCCTGCGGCAACAAGGAAAGATGGGAGACTTTGGCAGACAGGAACAGCATGCCTGACGCATTCTTGCAGGAGGCCACGCAGGCACCGCAGCCGATACAGGCAGCTGCATCGAACGCCTCATCAGCCTTCAGCTTTTCAACCGGCAATGCATTGGCGTCCGGAGCGTTGCCCGTGTTCACGGAAATATATCCGCCCGCCTGGATGATCCTGTCGAATGCGCTACGGTCGACCACGAGGTCCTTGATGACCGGAAACGCGGAAGCACGCCACGGTTCGATGGTGACCGTTTCTCCGTCCGAAAAATGACGCATGTGCAACTGACAGGTGGTTGTGCCTTTCAAAGGACCGTGAGCACGACCGTTGATGTACATGCTGCACATGCCGCAGATGCCTTCGCGGCAATCGTGGTCGAATGCGACCGGTTCTTTCCCGTCGCGGATCAGTCGCTCGTTCAGTACGTCCATCATTTCCAGGAACGACATGTGCGTACTTACGCCCGGCATGTCGTAGGTTTCGAAATGACCTGCGTCCTTGTTGTTACGCTGTCTCCAGATCTTCAGTTTGAGGTTGATGCTTTCCATCGGGTATTTTTTTCTGTGTCGCCTGTAGATTGGACGACCACCAGGGAAATTTTATTTGTATGAACGTTGGGTCAGGTGAACGACTTCAAATTCCAGCTGTTCCTTGTGCAGGACCGGCTCGTTGCCGGTGTGCTCCCAGGCGGCGACGAAAGCGTAGTTTTCGTCGTCGCGCTTGGCTTCACCTTCTTCCGTCTGAGACTCCTCGCGGAAGTGACCGCCGCAGGACTCATTGCGCATGAGGGCATCTCGTATCATCAATTCGCCCAGCTCGATGAAGTCGGCTACACGGCCGGCCTTGTCCAACTCAGGGTTGAATTCGTTGACGGTTCCGGGAATGCGGACATCGCTCCAGAATTCGTTCTTAAGGTCATGTATCATGCCTAAGGCTTTCTTGAGCCCTTCCTCGGTGCGTGACATCCCGCAGTAGTCCCACATGATCCGACCAAGTCTTTTGTGAAGGTCCTCTACCGTCTGCTTGCCATTGATGCCCATCAACTTCTCAGTACGCTCGCGTACGGCTTTCTCCGCCTCTTCAAAGGCCGGATGCGTGGTAGGGATGGCGGGAGTACGGATATCATCGGCCAGGTATTCACCGACAGTGTAAGGGATGATGAAATATCCGTCCGCAAGTCCCTGCATGAGTGCAGAGGCCCCAAGTCGGTTCGCTCCGTGGTCGGAGAAGTTGGCTTCACCTAAGGCATACAGACCGGGAACGGTCGTCATCAGGTTGTAATCCACCCAAAGACCGCCCATCGTGTAGTGAACTGCCGGATAGATCCGCATCGCTGTCTTGTAGGGATCTTCACCGGTGATTTTCTCGTACATCTCGAACAGGTTACCGTAACGCGCGCTGATCACGTTGTGGCCGAGGCGGTTGATTGCATCCCGGAAATCCAGATAGACGGCCAGTCCTGAAGGACCGACACCGCGACCTTCGTCGCAGGCTTGTTTGGCGGCACGGGAGGCTACGTCGCGCGGAACCAGGTTGCCGAATGCCGGGTAGCGGCGCTCGAGGTAGTAATCACGTTCTTCTTCGGGAATGTCTTCCGGTTTTCGCTTATCGCCGACCGCTTTCGGAACCCAGACGCGACCGTCGTTACGCAGCGACTCGGACATCAATGTGAGTTTCGACTGGTAGTCACCGCTGACGGGAATACAAGTCGGGTGAATTTGAGTGAAGCAAGGGTTGCCGAAGAAGGCGCCTTTCTTGTGGGCTTTCCATGCGGCAGTGACGTTACTACCCATCGCATTCGTGGAGAGATAGAAAACGTTTCCGTAACCACCTGAGCACAGCAGGACCGCATGACCGAAGTGACGCTCCAGTTCGCCGGTCACCAGGTTCTTGGCGATGATTCCGCGGGCTTTCCCGTCGATGACGACGAGTTCTACCATTTCGTGACGGGAATACATCTTGACAGCGCCTTTCGCGACCTGACGTTCCAGGGCACTGTATGCACCGAGGAGCAACTGCTGACCGGTCTGTCCCCGCGCATAGAACGTACGGGAGACCTGCACGCCGCCGAAGGAGCGGTTGTCGAGAAGTCCGCCGTATTCACGAGCGAACGGAACACCTTGTGCTACGCATTGGTCGATGATGTTCGCGCTGACTTCCGCCAGTCGGTAGACATTCGCTTCGCGTGCACGGTAGTCACCGCCTTTGACAGTATCGTAGAAGAGGCGAAAGGTGCTGTCGCCGTCGTTCTGGTAGTTCTTGGCGGCATTGATGCCGCCTTGCGCTGCAATGGAATGCGCACGGCGCGGACTGTCCTGGAAACAGAAAGCTTTGACGTTGTAACCGAGTTCGGCAAGACTGGCCGCTGCGGAAGCGCCTGCAAGACCTGTTCCGACAACGATCACATCGAGGCGTCGTTTGTTGGCCGGACTTACCAGGCGGACATTGGATTTGTGCCGGGTCCACTTTTCTTCAAGCGGTCCCTCCGGAATACGGGAATTAAGAGTGTTGGGTGATGCCATGACGGATATTCCGATCTCGTTTTATCAGTACGCGGGGTGAAGGATGTTCGACGCGACCCCGAAGATGTCGAAGTAGAAGAAGACAGGGAAAGAGGCGAAGCCGACGGTAATCAGCAACGCGAACAGCGTACCGACCGATTTAAGCGGCTGAGCATATTTGTGATTGTTCCAACCCATAGTCTGGAAGGCTGATTGGAAGCCGTGATTGAGGTGGGCGCCCAGCAGGACCATGGCTAGGACATACAATGCGGCGTAGGCATTCGATTGGAAGGCGGCAGCCACATCGTAGGCCATGGAATTTTCAGATCCGAGGAAACGGTGCGGCACGAAGAAGGTGCGGAGGTGAACCACCAGGAAAACGAAAATGACCGAACCGGTAAGTCCCATGTTGCGGGAGAACCAAGTGCTGTTCTTGGATGGATGATTAACCGCGTACCGCTGCGGGCGAGCTTTCCGGTTACGCCAGGTCAGATAGAGCCCGTCGATTGCGTGCAGGATGATGCCGCCGAAGAGGGCGAATTCGACCGTGCGGATGAGAATGTTGCCGACGAGGAATTCTCCGTATTCGTTGAAGGCTTTCCCGCCGTCCATCTTATACAACTGGAGGTTTCCGTAGAGGTGTTCCAATAGGAAAAGGCAAAGGAAGAGTCCTGTCAGGGCCATCACCAATTTGCGGCCGACAGAGGAGTAGAACATGCGCAGCGATGCGATCATAACGATAGGTATATTTCGAGGTTCCGAGCCCGAGCGTAAGCGGTTGTAGGTAAAACAATCCGACAGCGCTTTGGGTTCAAAATTGCCGTCAAAAGTAAGGTTGAAAGAGGGATTTTGAAAGTAAGAGGTATTGCAGTTTTCAGTTTTTCAGTTCCCGGTTCCCAGTTTGCAGTTCCCGGTTTGCAGTTAGCAGTTTCCGGTGGATACTTCTCCGATTCGGGGTAGTTGATTTCAGTCCCGAAAAAATCATATCTTACTGAATATCAATAAACTATGTTTAAACAGGAACAGCCTTATTCTGGTCGTTACTAATCGCGACTGAAACCGGGAACTGTAAACTGCAAACTGCAAACCGGGAACTACTTAAACGGCCGCCCGTAGCGCCTTCCGCATATCCACCTTGTCCATCACGATCTGTTCGATGCGGTCGACAGAAACCCTATCCTGCTGCATGGTGTCGCGGTCGCGGAGGGTGACGGTATTATTCTCCAGGCTTTCGTGGTCGACGGTGATGCAAAGCGGGGTGCCGATGGCATCCATCCGACGGTAACGCTTTCCGATGGAGTCCTTCTCCTCATACATGCAGACGTGGTCGAACTTCAGTCGATCCATGATTTCTCTGGCCTTCTCCGGTAGTCCGTCCTTTTTTGTGAGAGGAAGCACGGCGCATTTGATCGGTGCCAGCATGGGAGGGATGCGGAGGACCACCCTGTCGGTGCCGTCGTCCAGTTTTTCCTCGGTATAGGCTTGTGAGAGGATAGCCAGGAACATCCGGTCGAGACCGATGGAGGTTTCCAGGACATACGGAACGTAGCTCTGGTTGAGCTCCGGATCGAAGTATTGAAGCTTCTTGCCGGAGAACTGCTCGTGATTACCCAGGTCGAAATCGGTGCGGGAGTGGATTCCTTCCAACTCTTTGAAGCCGAAGGGGAATTCGAATTCGATGTCGCAGGCGGCGTTGGCGTAATGAGCCAGCTTGAGGTGGTCGTGGAAGCGGTGCTTCCCTTCGGGGAAACCGAGTGCCCGGTGCCACTTCATCCGTGTCTCCTTCCAGTACTTGTACCACTCCATTTCCGTTCCCGGTTTGATGAAGAACTGCATCTCCATCTGCTCGAACTCGCGCATGCGGAAGATGAACTGCCGCGCTACGATCTCGTTCCGGAAAGCCTTGCCGGTTTGTGCGATTCCAAACGGGATCTTCATCCGTCCGGTCTTCTGCACGTTGAGGAAGTTGACGAAGATGCCTTGGGCGGTTTCCGGGCGGAGGTAGATGGTGCTGGCTTCCTCACTAACCGACCCCAGCTGAGTAGAGAACATGAGGTTGAACTGACGTACTTCCGTCCAGTTGCGGGTGCCGGAGATCGGACAAACGATTTCCAGGTCGAGGATGATCTGTCGGACTTCGTTCAGGTCGTTGGCTTCCAGCGCGGCCTTGAAGCGGGCGTTGATTGCGTCGATCTTCTGCTGGTTTTCAAGGACACGTGCATTGGTGGAACGGAACTGTGCTTCATCGAACGCGTCTCCGAATCTTACCCGTGCCTTCTCGACCTCTTTGTTGATCTTGCCCTCGATCTTGGCGACGTGCTCCTCGATGAGGACGTCGGCACGGTAACGTTTCTTGGAATCCTTGTTGTCGACCAACGGATCATTGAACGCATCGACGTGACCGGAGGCTTTCCAGGTGGTCGGGTGCATGAAGATGGCCGCGTCGATACCGACGATGTTCTCGTTCATCTGCACCATCGATTTCCACCAATACTCCCGGATGTTCTTCTTGAGTTCCGCTCCGTTCTGGCCATAGTCATACACGGCACTGAGTCCGTCGTAGATCTCACTCGACTGGAAGATGAAGCCGTATTCCTTGGCGTGGGAGATGATGTTCTTGAAAAGGTCTTCGGAGTTGGACATGGGATGATTGAGGATTCCGTAAGTGTCCTGCAAAATTAGCAATTTGAAGGCGCTGAAAAGTCCGGGAGGAGTCAGT
>JBJOMA010000011.1:0-2888 GCA_046052625.1 Bacteroidota bacterium | reverse complement strand
CATCAACATACATGATGGCCAGGTGGATATTCGTGATTATGGTAGGGGAATTCCGCTCGGTAAAGTGGTGGAATGTGTTTCTAAGATCAACACCGGCGGTAAATACGACAGCAAGGCCTTCCAGAAAAGTGTAGGTCTGAACGGTGTCGGCACCAAGGCGGTCAATGCCTTGTCCAGTTATTTCCGTGTTCAAGCGGTCCGCGAGGGTCGGACGAAAGTCGCCGAATTCAACTTGGGGAACCTCACGAAGGAGGAGCGGGAGAAGTCGTGTGAAGAGAAGAACGGAACACGCATGACGTTCGTGCCGGATGATACGGTTTTCCGTAACTACCGCTTCAATACCGAGTACGTACAGCAGATGCTGTGGAATTATGCGTACCTCAACCGGGGACTAACCATCAACTTCAACGGCGAATCTTTCCATTCGGAAAACGGTCTTCGGGACCTGTTGGAACGGAACCTGTCCGATGAAGTCCGCTATCCGATCATCCACCTGCGGGGCGACGATATCGAAATCGCCTTCACCCACACAATGTCCTACGGAGAGGATTACTTCTCGTTTGTCAACGGTCAGCATACGACTCAGGGCGGAACCCATCAGGCTGCATTCCGGGAAGCGATTGTCAAGACGATCCGTGAGTTCTACAAGAAGGAGTTCGATGCAAGCGATGTGCGCACCTCCATCGTAGCGGCCATCAGCGTGCGCGTTCAGGAACCGGTGTTCGAATCGCAGACCAAGACCAAGCTCGGATCATTGACCCGCGAGCCGAACGGAGTCCAGATCAGGTCCTGGATCAACGACTTCGTGAAGACGGAGCTGGACAATTACCTGCACAAGTATCCGGAGACCGCTAAAGCGCTCGAGGCCAAGATTCTCCAGAGCGAGCGGGAGCGCAAGGAGATCGCCGGTATCAAGAAGCTGGCCAACGAACGCGCTCGTAAGGCGAACCTGCACAACCGCAAGTTGCGTGACTGCCGGGTTCACTTTAACTCCCGTCACATCCAGCGTCAGGACTCGACCATCTTCATTACCGAGGGTGACTCGGCCTCCGGATCCATCACCAAGTCGCGCGACGTCAACACGCAAGCGGTGTTCAGTCTGAAAGGCAAACCGCTCAACTGTTACGGTCTAACCAAGAAAGTCGTCTATGAGAACGAGGAGTTCAACTTGCTCGTGAATGCGCTGAATGTGGAGGATGGCATGGAGGAACTCCGTTACAACCGGATCGTGATCGCCACCGATGCCGATGTGGACGGCATGCACATCCGCCTGCTGTTGCTGACCTTCTTTCTCCAGTTCTATCCGGAGCTTGTGCGGAACGGACACGTCTTCATCCTGCAGACGCCGCTTTTCCGTGTTCGTAACAAGAAGGATACGGTCTATTGCTACTCCGAACAGGAGCGCGTTAACGCCATCGCCCGCTTGGGTGCAAAGCCGGAGATCACCCGCTTCAAGGGATTGGGAGAGATCTCGCCCGACGAGTTCGTGCACTTCATCGGCAAGAATATACGTCTGGAGCCGGTGGTGATCGGACAGGAGGAGACCATCCAGAAGCTGCTTGATTATTATATGGGAAAGAACACGCCTGAACGTCAGGAATTCATCATTTCGAACCTGCGACTCGAGAAGGATGTAGTGGCCGAGGAGGTCGCTGCAGAGTAACCGAAAAACCTTATGGCCAAGAATAAGAAAATACAGCAGGAGACTTCGCAGCAAGCCGAAGCCGCTGCGCAGAAACACACGGAGAAGAGCGCGTTGGTACATGTGAACGGCATGTACGAGAACTGGTTCCTGGACTACGCCTCGTATGTCATCCTGGAACGCGCAGTGCCGCACATCAACGACGGACTGAAGCCCGTTCAGCGCCGGATCCTGCACTCCATGTGGGAGATGGAGGACGGTCGCTACAATAAAGTGGCCAACGTCATCGGTCACTCCATGAAATACCATCCGCACGGGGATGCCTCGATCGGGGATGCCATGGTGCAGCTGGGTCAGAAGGACCTGCTCATTGACATGCAGGGTAACTGGGGGAACATCTATACGGGCGACAGCGCGGCTGCCCCCCGATACATCGAAGCCCGCCTTTCCAAGTTCGCCTTGGATGTGGTATATAATCCCAAGACGACGAACTGGCAGCTGAGTTATGATGGCAGGAACAAGGAGCCGATCACCCAGCCGGTCAAATTCCCGTTACTGCTGGCACAGGGCGTCGAAGGTATCGCCGTCGGCCTGGCCTGTCGCATCCTGCCGCACAACTTCATCGAACTGCTGGAAGGATCCATCGATATCCTGCGCGGTAAGAAAGTAAGCCTGCTACCGGACTTTCCGACGGGCGGCATCGCCGATTTCAGCAAGTATTCAGAGGGTATGCGCGGCGGTCGGATCCGCATCCGCGCCAAGATCGACAAGCGTGACCGTAAGACCCTCGTCATCACCGAGATACCTTTCGGTACGACCACCACTTCCCTGATCGACAGCATCCTTTCCGCAAACGACAAAGGCAAGATCAAGATCAAGAAAGTGGAGGATAACACCGCAGCCAACGTGGAGATCCTGCTGCACCTCCACAGCGATTCGTTCGAGGATCTGGATAAGACCATCGACGCCCTCTACGCCTTTACCGACTGCGAGCTTTCGCTTTCTCCGAACTCCTGCGTCATCATCGACGACAAGCCGCGGTTCATGAACGTGAACGAGATCCTGAAGTACAACACCGAGCAGACGCTCGGTCTCTTACGGAAGGAACTGGAGATCCGCCGGAGCGAGCTGGAGGAGGAGTGGCATTTCAGTTCGCTGGTCAAGATCTTCATCGAGAAGCGCATCTATCGCAACATCGAGGACTGTACGACCTGGGAGCAGGTGATCGAGACCATCGATGAGGGCC
>JBJOMA010000010.1:0-6018 GCA_046052625.1 Bacteroidota bacterium | reverse complement strand
GGAAGAGTTGGCGAGATCATTAAGCACCTTCAAGCTCTCCGGAGATTCCACACTTGCCGTCGACCGCACCGACCAGTACGTCGGCGGTTATATCGGTGCCAGGGAGAAGCATTTCCGTGTTCTGAGGATGCAGTATTACAGCTTTGTCATTTTCAAGACGGTGATCACCGCCTTATTGCTGATTCTCGGAATCACCCTTATCGTGGACCGTCAGCTTAACCTTGGTCAGTTCGTCGCTGCCGAGATCGTGATCATCCTCATCATGAACTCGATCGAGAAGATCATCCTAAAGATCGATGACGTGTATGACATCATGGCCGGTGTGGAGAAGATCTCAAAAGTGACGGAGCTTCCCGTGGAGGAGTATGGCGATCATCGAATCGAGGTTACGCCCGGTCGCGGCCTGTCACTTTCCGTTCAGGGACTTTCTTTCCGCTATCCTGACCGGACTACCTATGCCATCGATAGCTTGGATTTCGAGGTGCGCAGCGGGGAGCGCCTATGCATCACCGGGTCAAACGGCTCAGGAAAATCGACGCTGATCGAGCTCCTGCTCGGCATGTTCACTCCAACTGCCGGTAAAATAGCATACGAGGGTGTTTCGCTCAAACAGCTGCACCGGCCTTCTTTAATGAATCTCATCGGCAACTATGTTTCAGAGGACACCCTGTTCGACGGTACGGTCTATGACAATATCGTGCTGGGCAGGAGAAGTATCCGGTCTGAAGATATCCGTTGGGCGATCGATGTCGCCGGTATCAGTGAATTCATCGATTCACTTCCGGAGGGAATTCATACACGATTAGTCGGAGGCAGTGCCCGTTTGCCCGAAAGCATCATCCATAAGCTGATCATGGCCAGGAATGTCGTTGAGCGTCCGGCTTTGCTGATCGTGGATGACTTCCTTTTGGGAGTGGAATACTCGGAGAAAAGGAGGATACTTGACGTATTGATGGATCAGCGACACGGATGGACCGTATTGTTGATCTCCAACGATCCGATGGTCATGCGCGCAGCTGAACGGATCATCTTCCTCGACCGCGGCAAATTAAAGGATCAAGGCACCTTCGAAGCGTTGTCCGAACGTCTGGGTCCGTTTTTCACCGAATGAAACCTATGAGAAACCATCCCATCGAACCTGCTGAGCGCAACGGTGATACCAATTACCGCTCTCTGCGCTTGCTCCATGATATCACGCATGCCAAGCGCTTTGCGCGAGTCTGTTACGGGCTGTTCGCCTTGCTGTTTCTGACTCTGTTCCTGCCCTGGACACAGAATATCCGGTCCAACGGAGCATTGACCACATACCTTCCTCAGGACCGTCCTCAATCCATCCAGTCCATCATCCCCGGTCGTATCGAGCAATGGTACGTGCGGGAGGGGCAGCTGGTGCATAAGGGTGATACGATAGTCCGTATTTCAGAAATCAAGGAAAAGTACATGGATCCCGCGATGCTTGATCGACTATCGGACCAGATCAAGGCTAAAGAGGGGTCCCAGTCTGCGACATCCGTAAAAGTCTCCGCCTTGGCGACGCAGATCAAGACCTTGCAGCGAGAGCGTTCCCTTTCGCTCGAGAAGGCGAGGAATAAGGTGCGTCAGGCGGAGGTGAAGCTTATCAGTGATAGTGCGGACATCCTGGCTGCGAAGACTGAAAAGGACATTGCTGAATTGCAGGCGCAGCGTGCCGATTCCTTGCTCCGTAAAGGGTTGATTTCACTCAATGAGCAGGAGCGAAGGAAGTTACGGGTGCGGGAAGCTGCAGCTAAACTGACCGCATTTGAAAACAGACTGATCAGTTCCAGAAACGAATTGTTGAATGCGAACATCGAACTCGGATATCTTGATGCGGAATACGGGACAAAGATCAGTAAGGCCGAATCGGAGCTGAACACAGCGCTTTCCTATTTGTATGAAACACAATCGGAGATCGCGAAGATGAACATCGAGTATTCCGGTTTGTCGGTCCGCAGCGGCTATTATTATGTAACTGCGCCGAGGGACGGTAACATCGTACAAGCCCGCATCTCCGGCATCGGGACCAATGTCAACGAAGGAGATGTGATCTGTACGCTGCTTCCGGTGGATCCCCATCTGGCGGTTGAATTGTATGTGGAAGCCATGGATATTCCGCTCCTTGACAAGGGTCGAAAGGTGCGCCTTCAGTTCGATGGTTGGCCGGCCCTTGTGTTCTCCGGGTGGCCGGGATACAGTTTCGGTACATTCGGTGGAACGGTGGCGGTCATCGATAATTTCGATACGAAAGGACGCTACCGCATTTTGGTCATTCCGGACTCCTCTGATGTGGATTGGCCTTCCAAGTTACGTGTCGGCTCCGGGGTCTATGGCTGGATAATGTTGAAGGACGTTCCGATATGGTATGAACTCTGGAGGCAGTTCAACGGATTCCCTCCTGATTATTTGGGAATATCCATGGAATCAAAATCTTCCGGTTCGGTAGATGAAAAACCTGTCAAGAAAACGGAAAAGGAATGAAGCGTATTCTGTTTTTCTTCCTTTCGATTTCTTGTCTTCAGGCAGACGCCTCCGATTCTGCAAGAGTATTCACGTTGAAAGACCTTTACGGGCTGGTATTGGAAAATCATCCTGTTGTCCGTCAGGCAGGGTTGTTGAATGATGTCGCCCGGATGGAACTTAGGGCGGCACGCGGACTCTTCGATCCGCAGCTGCGAAGTGCCTATGACGAGAAACGATACGGAGGTACCGAGTACTGGAAGATCTGGCAGAGTTCTTTACGCGTTCCGGTATGGAACGGTATCGATTTAAGGGCGGACTATTCCCGTGCTACAGGCGGTGAATTGGACCCGATGTTGCAGACACCCGATCAGGGTCTCGGCTCTATCGGTGTACAACTGCCGCTTGGTCAGGGACTGCTGATCGATGCGAGAAGAGCTTCGGTTTTGCAGGCACGACTCATGCAGGACTTGCTGGAGGCGGAACGATTCCTTATCGTCAATAAGCTGCTCCTGCAGGTGAACAAGGATTATTGGGATTGGTCGTACGGCTTCCAGCGTGTCCGGCTCACCGAAGAAGGAGTGAGGTTGGCAGAGATCCGTTATGAAGCCATACGGTACAAAGTCATATTGGGGGAACTGCCTTCCATGGATTCCGTCGAAGCGTTATTGGAGGTGCAAAACCGTCAGAACATCCTGGTGCAGGCGCGTATCGATTACAGTAACTCCACCTTCCAGTTGTCCAATCATCTTTGGACCAACGACGGTCTCCCCGCGGAAATCACTCCTTCCATGATTCCTGCTTTTTCCGACGCTGATTCCGTTGGTGTCAGGCCGTTGGTACAGTGGTTGGATTCGGCGGATGCTCGACATCCGGAGTTGGTTAAGGCGGAGACAAAGATCGGTCAGTTGGAAGTGGAGAAGCGTTGGGCGGCGGAACGTCTGCGACCGCGTATCCAGCTGGATTACAATCTTTATTCCTACGACGGCAAGGGATTTTCTGAAGCGGGTTTCATGACACCCTACTGGTCGGATAATATGAAGCTAGGATTAAGTTTCAGTACCTCGCTTTTCCTTCGTGAGGAACGCGGGAAATACGGACTGGCGCGATTGAAAGTACAACAAGCTCGGTATGAACAACAGCGGTTGCGCAGGGATATCTATAACCAGGTACGTGCCGCTTATAACGAGTCTGAGTTGCTTTCTGCCCAATTGGAGATACAGACGGGTCAAGTGAGAAGTGCTGAACAGCTGTTGGAGGCGGAGCAGTCCAGATTCAACGAAGGTGAAGGCTCGTTGTTTCTCCTTAACAACCGTGAGAATGTGCTGATCAACGGCAGAATCAGACAAGCCGAATGCCGCAGCAAGCTGGCAAAATCACGTGCTACGGTCCGTTGGGCGGCCGGCAGCCTGCTTTCACCCTGAGCATACGTTCATCTGCCATTCATTACCAGTTGTTTGTCGAGCGTGGAAGCCGCTACGTAACGTGTAAAGACCGGTTGGCCAAGACTATTTGACTTTAGTCTGGAGTCGGGTTTCTTTTATACTAGACCAACCAGTTCAGTTAATGAGCCGCCCAGCCAACCGGCAGCTCATCCGGCCTATCTTTTTTTCGGTTGCGTTCCTGCTTCTGCTTACGGGGAAGCCGGACGCGCAGCCGTATGTCCACGATGAGCAGTCGCCTTATGTGAGTCCTGCACGTTTTGATACGGAAGACATGCGTGTCGGCATGATTGCAGACGGTATCGCACCCGGAGCGGTCGAAACGCTCCTTTTCCAGCATCAGGAACTGCTGAATCAGGGCCGTAATCCTATGATTTTCGCCAGAAACACATTGCCATCCTCCGGTGGTAATTCGGTTTGCATGTCCTGTGTCGGAATAGGTGTCGAGAATGGCTGGTCCAATTGGCAAGGTTATGCAGGTTCGAATAATAACCTCGGGTTGACGTTCGGCCTGCCCGGGAATCCGTATGCTCCTCGTTTTGATATCACCGCCGGTGCCGGAATCGATCCGCTTACACCCGGACTTAATCCTATGGATCCTGTAATTCCCGTTGTAGCTCCTGGTTTCGGTTCGCACTCGATACGCCTGGGTGAGCTTAATACGCCCGGTTATGGTGCCGAACGTCTGGTTTTTCCGCTGACTGTAGGGCCTACTGACACCAGTTTCATCTATACGTATGCGTTCGTGATGGAAAACCCCTCCAACATCCAACCGCCGCACGATGATGTGAATATGCCTTACGTAGAGTTCATGATTCTTGACGTCAACGGTGATACGGTGGATTGTGCCTACAGGCGTTATCAGGCGAACGAGACCTTTCCGGGTCAATATGTCTGCAACAGTCCTGTACAATCCGGATCAAGTATCATTCCGATCTACAAACCGTGGACGACGGTCGGGGTGAATCTTTCCGCGTATATCGGACAGAACCTGACGGTGGTCATCACCAACGCAGACTGCCAGTTGGGAGGGCATTTCGCTCATTCCTACTGGGACTTTTCATGTGGTTCCACACCGGCGCTGGTGCGCCCCAATTGTCAGGCAGGAGTACCTGATACTCTGGTCGCTCCTGACTCCGAAGTGAATAATCCGTATACCTACCAATGGTTCCGCAATCACGATCCGGTTCCGATCGGAACGACGCAGGTGATTACACCGATCACTCATCCTGAGGACACATTTCACGTCGAGATCACAACTGCTGAAGGTTGCACCTGGTATTTGTTTTACATTCCACAGCCTTTCACCATAGAAGCTTCGTTCTATTATACGGCCACCTGCGGAAACGTCCATTTTACGGACAGCAGTTATGTTCCTGTGGGTAACGAGTCGATCAGTACTTGGTCCTGGCAATTCGATAACGGAGCGATTCCGGGCTATTCAGGAAGAGATCCGGGATTAATCACGTTCTCGTCAGGCAGTCATCAGGCCGAGTTGGTTGTCGGGACAAACGGAGGCTGCGTCGATACCGCTGTAATGACCATCGTAGTTCCTGAGCCTCCGACTGCGGATCTGAATGCGCCGGACGTTTGTCTGGGTGCTGAAACTGTTTTGCAAAACAGGACCGCCGGCACTACCGGCGACCCTATCGTTTCCTACGAGTGGTACATCCCTGAAGGCGATCCGATCAGGGCGAACACCTCTACTGCACGGACACTCTTCAGCTCCCCGGGAATACATGATGTACGTTTAATCGCGATCTCTCAAAGCGGCTGCAGGGACACGGCCTTAGGTCAGGCATTGGTCTATCGACCGCCCGTTCCTGAATTGAATGGCACTCAGGAGGCCTGCGTGCCTTTTTGCATACCGTTCTTCGAAAGTTCTTCCTCGCAGGACGGGCAGTTGATTCAGTGGGATTGGCGATTCCAGGGCGGAACACCGTCTGAATTTCACGGACGCCAACCCGATCAGATCTGTTACCAAAGTCCCGGAACGTATGAGGTTGAGCTCACGGTCGAGTCGGATAAAGGTTGTCGTGCGACCAGCCGTATACCTTCAGCCGTGATCGCACATGATAGACCCAGTGCTGATTTCAGTATC
>JBJOMA010000009.1:0-3593 GCA_046052625.1 Bacteroidota bacterium | reverse complement strand
TCTGCTTCCTGACATTGAGATCGGTCATCCACCCTTCTACCAGTTGGGGGCGACCTACGGCGTCATCGAATACTCTCAAACGGGTAACGGTGTTGATAACGGCAGGCTCAAGATTTCCGTTTCAACGCCCAACACCGGTCACGGACCGTTAGAGCTGCGTACGACGACCACCTTCGTATGCGGAACGGATACGTTTTACGGAAGTGCGCCTGCTATCTGTCCGGACGGCATCTCCTACCCGCGCATCCTCATCAACCAGCGCATCTATCACAAGAACAACAACAGCATGACCTATTACGACCGTGCTGCAGGAACGATGACCTATCATCCTACCCATGGTCACATGCACGTCGACAATTGGGGCACTTACACCCTTCGCAACCGTGACACCCTGGAACCGAATCCGCTCAACTGGCCCTTGATCGCAGCAGGAACAAAGTTGGCTTTCTGTGTCATGGATTACGGAAACTGCGGAGGTGCCAGCTATCAGAATCACTGCCTGGACACTGCCGGCAATCCGATGAACAACGCCAGCTTCTACCCGAACTACGGACTGGGCGGCGGCGGTTACAATTGTTCACAGACTGTGCAAGGTATCAGCTCGGGATATCTGGATATCTACTGGACGTCGCTCGATGGCATGTGGATCAACATCCCTCCAGGCACTTGCAACGGTGATTACTGGATCGTCACCGAAGTTGACCCCAACCAGAATTTCCTGGAAGAATATGAAAACAATAACGTGTATGCATCCCCCTTCACACTGACTCGTCAGGAACCGAATCCGGCTACCGTGCCGATCGCGCTGACCGTCGCAGGATCCCGACTGAACATCTGTCAGGGAGAAAGCGTGACCATCACCGCCGGTAGTTCGGTACCCGGAGTAACTTATCAGTGGGTCACCGGCGATACCACTCCTTCCATCACGGTCACACAGTCAGGAACCTACACGGTGGATGTCACCAATGCCTGTGGAAGCGGAACTAGTCTGCCGGTCAACATCACGGTATTCAATACCCCGGCCGACCCGGTCGCGCAGAATGACACCATTCAGACACCCGGCACAGCCGTACTTTCTGCGACCGGAAACGGTGCACTGAGCTGGTACGATGTTCCGAGCGGAGGCACGGTGCTCGGAACGGGCGGATCATTCACCACCCCGTTCATCAACAACACCACGACCTATTACGTGGAAGATGAAATCACGCATCCGGGTCTGCAATTCAATCTTGGTCCGGTCGACAACACCGTACTTGGCGGAGGCTCCTCTTCGAATTCCAACCAGGCGCTGATCTTCGATTGTCACAACGCATTCATCCTGCACTCCGTCAATGTCTATGCAGTCGCTGCCGGAACCCGCACCATCATCCTCGAAGATGCGAACGGCGTGACGTTACAGTCGGCAGTCGTGAACGTCGTAGCCGGTCTCAACACGGTGATCCTCGATTTCCAGGTTAATCCCGGAACAGGCTACCAACTTACCCGTACCGGCGGCGAGCTGTATCGTAACAATGCGGTTCCTGCAGGATTATATCCCTTCTCCATCAGCAACTACTGCACGATCACCGGCAGCACGGCCGGAGCACAGTACTACTACTTCTTCTACGACTGGGACATCCGTCTGCCGGATGCCGTCTGTAACAGCGCCCGCGTGCCGGTCGTAGCGGTCATCGAATCACCGAACACCATTGCTGAAGTCGCTGAATTGCGTTCGCTGAAGGTGTTTCCGAATCCGGCTGCCAACACCGTAAACGTCAGCTTCGAATTGAATGGCACGGAATCAGCTGCCATCGAACTGATCGATGCGGTCGGTCATCTTGCTGTGTCGCGTCAGGTCTCGGCCGAAAATTCCCGCTTCAACGAGCAATTCGATGTGAGCAGCCTCGCAAAAGGCATTTACAGCGTGCATATCCTCTCCAGTAACAAGAACTACTACCACAAACTGGTGATCCAATAACGGACAGCCGACTAAATACTGAAAACCCGCCCGTATGGCGGGTTTTTTCATTTATCGACTTCCATCCGCTGCCTGTCCGTCAGTTGAAACGGCGTACCTTTGGTATTCAACACGCCTCATTACGATAAGAATGATTCCCTTCCGTCGAATTGCCTTTTCGCTGTTGTTTGTAATCACAACCATCTGCTCGGTTGCGCAACCGGCCTTCCAGAGTTTCAACCGCTTCAACTCGCCGCTGCCCGACAACACCTGCAATCACATCGCCATCGATGCGCAGGGAAGAAAATGGTTTGCCACCGAGTATGGCCTGGCCGTATACAACGACACCGCCTGGACCGTCTACCAGACCCTCAACTCCGGTATTTCCGACAACTCCGTCAAACACGTCACCTTCGATCAGCAGCAACGAGCGTGGATCTCCACACAGAACGGCGGAGTATGCATCTTCGACGGAACATCCTGGACCGTCTACAACACGCTCAACTCTCCGATCGCTTCTGATTTCGCACGCAGTACGACCATCGATGCGCAGGGTAACGCCTGGATCTGCACGAACAACGGACTGATGTTCTTCGACGGGACTAACTGGTCGGTCTTCGATATCACCAACTCCGGGATTCCGGTGAACAACATCACCGTACTTGCAATCGAAAACGATTCGACACGCTGGATAGGAACCATGAACGGCGGATTCGTCCGCATGATTGACACGGCCTTCACCGTTTGGGACCATTACCAGTCCAGCTTCCCCGATAACACCATCACATCGATCATCATCGATTCGAACGGTTTCAAATGGTCCGCCTGCCCGGCCGGTGCACTGGTCCGCTTCCTGAACGGCAACATTTTCGCATATAACACCGCCAGTTCCCTGATTCCATCCAATTCGTTGACGAAATTGCAAGCGGACTCGCTGGGCAACTTCTGGATCGGCTCCTTCGACCGCGGACTGATCAAGCGGTCAAACAACGACTACTACTATTGGTCGACGCTGAATTCCGGCATGCCCGACGATATCGTTTACACTGTCGCAGTTGAGCGGAACGGATTGCTATGGTGCGGTACGGCTACACAGGGCGTAGTACGTTTCACGGAAGACGTCAGTGCCGGAACCGGCGGTGGGCCGCTGACAGATGTTTCGCTGTCTATCTTTCCGAATCCCGCTCAGGACAGGGTGAATATATCCACCGTAGCACTTCCGATCCGTCGCGTCGCATTGAGAAGTCTGCTGGGAGAACAGCTGAAGTCGATGGAGCCCGCTGACGGACAGCTTTACCGGGCTAACATTGACCTCACAGGGCTTCCGGTCGGATGTTATACGGTAACTGTTGAAACCGAGAACGGTGTATTCACACGGAAGCTGATCGTCAACAACTGAAACGAACTCTCTTCAGGATACACTCGGTTCGTACCGCTCCCTCACTTCGTCGAGGATCGAGTGCAGCTCTTCTTCCGATTCCGTCGTGACAAGCCGTGTACGGTAATCGCGGAAGTGGTCCAGCCCCTTAAAATAATTGCTGTAGTGCCTGCGCATTTCGAAGATGCCGACACGTCCCTTTTTCCACTCCAATGATTTCACGAGATGCGTGCGGCACATGTCGACACGTTCTGCAATCGTTGGAGGCGGAAGCTGTTT
>JBJOMA010000008.1:0-5756 GCA_046052625.1 Bacteroidota bacterium | reverse complement strand
TCGACGTAGTTCGGACCTAATGAAAGATAAGGGATGTCACTGTCGACATAAGAGTTCAAGGCGGCACGAGTGATTCCGGGTATATCGGTGATCATCGCATTAGTGATCTTTAAACCGTACTGCTTTTCCAGCCGACGCGCGTATTCGGTATTCCACGATTGTTCCTCGGTGCGGCATAGTCCGGTCAGCACATTTGCATAATTGGCGGAAAGTACGATTCGCCGTCCCAGTACGGCTTTAAGAAACCGGTCTTTTTCCTCTTCATTCGCCTCACGGAGAAAATTCTCTACCGCCCACAATGATTCAACATGCCATACCGGTCGATACCCGGTCGGCGAACAGGTCTCCACCCAACGGATAGCGCTCCGGATATTTTCTATTTGGATCCGTTCCACCTCTTCCTGCAGGTGCGAGTAACCGATATCGTTGTGGGAATGGTGGATGATGTGGAATTCGAAATCCCTTATGGCATTCAACCGAATCACTTTTTGCAGTACCGTGTCCTGGTCATGAAACAAGAACGAAAGCGTATCGAATCCTTCGACGGAGGAATCGTAGGCAGGTATGTTCAAGGTGTTATATCCTTTTCTGAATACTCCCTCGTATCTGAAATAACGTGAAGTGACAGTAAAAGACGATTCGCCGGAGAATGGACTTTCCGCCTGTACGATGAGCGGACGTTTGGATTCCTTACGCGTAACCAAAGCCGTAGGCCGAACGTCGATTCGCAGTGCGTCTTTATGCATGAAAACCATGAACCAGTCGCGGCTCTGCTGGTCCTTACCGGTGAGTTCGAAAACGGCACTGTCGCGAACCAGTCGGGTCGGCACCGTAATGTACAGGTGACCGAAAGCATCGCCATTCTGGTCATACTGCTCGAGAAAGAAACGGTAGCCGGCTACTCCTGTATCCGATGAATACAATTGAAAGTCGCCAAGCTTTTTTGGAAAGGTGGTGACGGTTAAAAGATCGGTTCCGTTCAATCTGACGTCAAAGCTCCTTTCACCGCCGCTGGTCCCGGAAGAATGACCGGTAAGTAATTCATATACTACACTTGCCGATTCACTCCTGCAAGGTAATGCCCTCCACTTGACCGGCATATTGCCCGTAGTCCGGGTCAAAAGAGCGCGGTCAGCGAATTGATGAAGCGGTGAAAAGTAAGTGATCTCTTCACCCTGGATCTTTTCCTCGAATCCCTGCAAGGTGTCAGTCACTATACCGGAAGCGAGCAGCGGAGTTATGAAAAAAAACTGCAGGGTCAGAAAAAACCGTAGGGTTTGGAACGGCACAGCAATTGGATGGAGCATTATCTTCTTGAATGCCGGCAACCGGTCGTTTTCATCCCACAATTGTAAGGAAAGTAGGCGTTTCCATGAAAAATAATGTCGATTTTAGAAAACAAATCAAGAAAATCAGCGTACACCACTATAAATCCAAAACACTCCTGAATATGTTACATTTTCATTCAGCCAGCACTAGAGTCGTAAATTCAAGGCGAGCCATTACGGAATGTCTTGAGGTCGCCATGGGCGACCGAGGGGCCGATACCGATTTATTGGTTATCCATGCATCCATCGGCCACAACTTCCAGGAGTTAATCGAGCAGGCACATGCCATCGCTCCGAAGGCACGCATTCTTGCCGCATCCTGTTGTGGCGTAGTCGGTCGTGAAGGCGTCAGCGAATCGATGAAAGACATTGCTATCATGGCGATAGAAGGGAAAGAATTCGCCGTGGCCCATGTCGATCAGATATACGGCCATAATTCCTACGAAAAGACTTTGGAGATGGCGCAACAGCTGAAGGCAAGCGGTCAGCCGATCAACATGATCTACCTGATGGCTTCAGGAATCGATATATCCAACGACCGCTGTATCGCCGCAATCGAGGCGGTTTTCGGGAAGGATGTCACGATATTCGGTGCTACAAGCTCGGATAATATGAAAGGGTTCATCAATTACCAGGCAGTCGATGAAAAGGTCTACGAACACGGGGCGTTCCTCATCGGATTCTCCGATCCCACCCTCTCGGTCGATACGCAAGCGACGCATGGATTCGTTGCCGTAGGCGAACCCCTGGTGGTGACCCGGTCGACCGGTAACATCATCCATGAATTCAACCATCAGCCTGCCTGGAAGGAATACCTGCGTCGGTTAGGTCTTCCGGAAAATGCGACGTGCGGCGACAGCATCCCAGTCGGTGCACTGGGAGAGAAATTGAACGATGAGCTGGCTGCTGAATACGGAAACCGTCATCTGTTGCGGGTGGTCACCAAGCATGAGGGCAATGATATGTATTATGCAACAGAATGTCCGGCGGGAACCGAGCTGTGGTTGACGACGCGTGACGAAGACCTTATATTCCGTGAAATGAAACGGATGGTCGACACCATGAATCTTCGGGCAAAAGGCAAAAAGCCGGTTGCCGTATTCCATGCCGACTGTCTTGCACGCGGAAGGTTCCTCTTTAACCGAATCATCAAAGAGGAACTGGTCGGTATCATGCAGAATCCTTTCTACGTCGACGGTCAATGTCCGCCTTGGTTGGGCATGTACGGATTCGGTGAGTTCGCCCGACTTGGGGGCAGGAATGAATACCACAACTATACCACGGCGCTGTATGTGCTTTACCGGTAATAAATCGATGACAAGCATCACGTAGAAATGCGAGATACCTCTAACTTCATCCCATCAATGCCAACAGTTCCGGAAGACCGGAACTGTTGGCATTAAACGGATACTTGCTTTTGATGGTGAACGACAGCCACGAACTGGAACGCCTCAAAGCTGCTTATGAGCAGCTCCAACTGCGCGTAACTCGCTTTTCTGCAGTAGAACAGGAACTCATAAACACACGCGACCTGCTCGACCATGAGTTAGAGATGTACAAGCGTCTTCATCTGTTCAACCGTTCTGCAATCGTATTCGGAAACAAGGAAGGATTCATCGCGCTGATCGCCGAAGCGATCATCGACATCTTCGAACTGGAAGCCTCCATAGTTTACATTGAACGTAAAAACGACACGAGCGAATTTAGGCTATACACCGAAGGACTTTCGGATATTTCAGGGCAAGAGGCAACCCTGATCAACGATATCCATTCCCTTACCGCACATCTAGTTGCAGAACATCGTATCGTCCTTGAAGAAAAGGACCTTGAAAGCAGTCGATTACTGAACAGCTGCCTGAACGGACTGGCTATATGCCTGAAGGACCCGGATTCCGACCTGAACATTCACCTGATCGGTCTGATAACCAGGAAAAACGCACCGTTGTACAATAAGCGACATTCAAGCCGTAGCACGATTTTCAGCGTTTTCGCCCATCAAGTACAGGCCTTGATCGCCAATCGACTGCAACAGCTTAGGATCACAGAACAGATCCGACAAATCAAAGCGTCTGATCTTGAACTTAAGAAGCTCTCGCTTATCGCTACGCGCACGAAGAACGGTGTGATCATCACTGACAGTAAAGGTTGTGTAGAATGGGTGAACGAAAGCTTTGAACAGACATCCGGATGGAAACTGGAGGAAATCAAAGGAAAGAAGCCGAAAGATTTCCTTCAGCGAACCGGCTCCGATCCGGCTGTGCTGGAAAAACTGCGCGAAGCCCTTCAGCGCAAGGAAAATGTGGAAGTAACCATCATCAATTATCACAAGGACGGACACCCCTACTATAATCAGCTGGAGATAACTCCGGTTTTCGACGAAGAAGGAAATCACATCAACTTCATCGCTCTTCAAAAAGACATCACCTCCGAAACGATGTTTAGGCAGGAGATACTTCGTATCAATTCAAGATTTGAAATAATCACCTCCAAGTCTAACATCGGAATCTGGGAGTTCCAACCGAAAACAGGACGTCTGATTTGGAACGATGTATTGAAAAAACAATACGGCATAACCTCCGACTTCAATGAACAGGAACTCTACCGTTTTTGGGAGAATTCCATTCATCCGCACGACAGGAAGCGAATCGTGGATGAAGTCGAGGAACTTTACACCTCCGATCGGGAAATGATCGAACAGGAATTCCGTATCCTGCGGAAGGACATTAACGACATCCGCATGCTCAGCTGTCTTGTGATAGCCGAACGGGACCAGGACCATAACCTTACCCGGATTTTCGGAACTTCGATAGATGTGACAGAGAGCCGTAATGCGGAACAAAAGCTGATGCTTAAAAACGATGAACTGAAGAAGATCAATGCAGAGCTTGACAACTTCGTTTACAGCATTTCGCACGACCTTCGTTCTCCCCTGCTCTCCATCAACGGTATCCTGTCGCTCCTGAAAGACGACCGGGAAATTTCGGCAAAAAGCAGGCACTATATCGACTTGGCAGCCTCTTCTACCGATCGATTGGACATCACCATCCAGGAAATCCTAGACTACTCCCGAAATGCCCGACTGGAACTGCGTCTGACAGAGTTCGACTTGAAGAAAGTGATAACGGAAATTTTCAACGATCTCCGTTTTTCAAGTCCTAATATGGATTTACGGTTGATGGTCCAGGGCGAGCCGATGGTAAGAAGCGACCAATACCGGCTTACCACCGTTTTGAAGAACGTGATAGGAAATGCGGTGAAATACAGACGCACCGACATCCCGTTACCCTTTGTGGATGTATGCCTGAAAACAACAGCCAGACGGATTGAATTGGAAGTGCGGGACAACGGACAAGGTATTCCTGCAGGAAATCTCCCTCGCATTTTCGAGATGTTCTTCAGAGGCAAATCAGAGACACCGGGAACCGGTCTCGGTCTTTACATATGTAAAGAGATCATCAACAAGTTGAACGGATATATCGAAGTCGAATCCGTAGAGAAAGAAGGCACCTGTGTCCGTATGACTATACCAATACCGGAACATCCCCACTGAAATGAAAAAATACCTGCTTATAGACGATGATAACATCTTCAACTTCATTCACGGAGAAGTGATACGAAAAGTTGATCCTGATGCGGATATAATCACCTACAATTCTTCTTCGGAGGGACTTGAATATATCGAGTCCCTTGCTGCATCGAACGAACGACTTCCGGACTTCCTGTTTCTGGACATACGGATGCCGGAGATGACCGGATTCGAATTGTTAGAACGGCTGAAATCGATACCGGAGGATCAACTCCGGATAATGAAGATCTTCCTGCTTACTTCTTCCCTGGACGAACGCGACCAAGCCAAAGCGGAAGAATCAGTCCTCGTGATCGACCTCAAAAGCAAACCGCTAACACCGGCTAATTTATCTGATATTTTAAAGCAGAATTACGACCTTTGACCCATAAACCGTCACTCTTTTGAAATTAGTCGCGAAGACCTTCGCCGGTTGTGAAGGCATTCTACAGGAAGAATTATCGGCGCTTGGCGCCACTGAGATCCGTCCCTTGGTGAGAGCCGTCGAATTCGAAGGCGACCAGGAGCTGCTCTATAAAGCCAACCTCTGTTGCAGGACGGCCTTACGTATCCTAAAGACGTACCGCAGTTTCGATGCTGCCGGCGAGGAGCAATTATACCGAGGCATACAGGAAACCGATTGGAGCGGACTCCTGAACCTCGAGAACACCTTCGCCATCAACACGACACTGCATCAATCGGACTTGACCCATTCGCAGTACGTTTCACAAAAAGCGAAGGATGCGATCGTCGATCAGTTCAGAAGCCGTACCGGCAAACGTCCTAATGTCGACATCGAATATCCGGATTTGCGCATCCACCTGCACATCAACAAGAACAAGTGCACCGTTTCTTTTGACAGT
>JBJOMA010000007.1:0-2673 GCA_046052625.1 Bacteroidota bacterium | reverse complement strand
CAGCTTTGACGGATGGCAGAACGCTTCCCTCTGCGGCCAGCGGATAATCGGTCGTGCCCGGTTCCAGGTTGATCAGCTTGTTGCCCATGAGTCCGTCCGTTCCTATAGATGCGACGGAATTTTCACGAATGATCGTTTCCATCCTGCGTACGATGGACATGCTTATCTCGATGACGGAATCATTGATGATTTCAATATCGTCAACAGTTCCCACGTCGATGCCCGAAAACCGGACATTGTTTCCGGGCTGTAATCCGCCGATATCGTCGAAACGGGCGATAAGCGTATACGTGTTGCCGAAAAGGTTGCGATTTTTCCCGATGAGATATAAACCCATGATGAGCAATATCGATCCCGCGAAAACGAAAATCCCCAGTTTGATCCGGTGGTTGGTTTCAGTATTCATTCGGATATGTTTTCAAAGAAAGAATTTACAGCCGGGTCTTTCGAATGTTGTAATTCACTGAAAGTTCCGGACGCGTAGTTGATTCCGTTGATCATGACCGCCATCCGGTTCGCCGTGAGGCGTGAGCAGAACATGTCGTGGGATATGATGATGGAGGAGGTATTGTACGTACGTTGCGTCTGCAGCATCAGCTGACTGATTTCCCGGCCGGTTACCGGATCGAGGCCGGTGGTCGGTTCATCGTAAAGCATCAGCTCTGGTTGAAGCACCAGCGCCCGCGCCAGTCCAATCCGCTTCCGCATGCCGCCGGAAAGCTCTGCCGGCATCAGGTCGGCCGCATTTGCCAAGCCGACATTGGAAAGGGCTGCGTGGACGGCATCAGCCACCTGCTTTTCGGTTTTTTCCTGGCCGTGCCTGCGTAAAGGGAATTCAAGGTTTTCTCGGACGGTCATGCTGTCATACAGCGCGCTGCTCTGGAAGACGAAACCGATCCGTGCCCGCAGCTTGTCCAGTTCGTGTTGTGAAAGCGCCGACACTTCCTGGCCGAAGACGCGGATCGAACCCTCGTCGTACGGAAGAAGTCCCACGATGCACTTTATCAGTACCGACTTGCCGCAGCCCGATCTTCCCAGCACCACTACATTCTCGCCTTGCTCCACGGTGAGATCGAAACCGGTAAGCACCTTGTTGGAGCCGAAGGCCTTTTTAAGTCCGTGAATTTCGATGATAGGTGCAGCCATCTTCGTTGTCAGATAAGGCCGAAGAATTCCGTGATCTGGACGGCGATCAGGTCGATGATGAAAATCAGCAGGGAGGCTACTACAACAGCGCTATTGGCTGAACGGCCTACTCCTTCCGTTCCTTTCCTTGAATTGTAGCCCTTGTAACAGCCGATCAGCCCTATGGCGAATCCGAAGAAAAAAGATTTGACGAAGGCGGGAACCGCATCGCTGAATTCAGTTGATTCGAATACCTGGTGGAAGTAAAGCCGCATAGAGATGCCTCCTTTCAGGTTTACAGCCAGATACGAGCCGTAAAGTGCGATCGCATCACCCAAAATGACAAGGATCGGCACCATAAGCGTAGTGGCCAGCATGCGCGTCACTGCTATGTATTTGAAAGGATTCGTGCCCGATACTTCCATTGCGTCAATCTGTTCGGTAACACGCATCGATCCCAATTCAGCGCCAATGCTGGAACCGATCTTTCCGGCACAGATCAATGCGGTGATCACCGGACCGATTTCACGGATGATGGAAATTCCGACCATTGCGGGAAGCCACGCTTCCGCACCGAATTCGACGAGCGTCGGACGCGACTGCAATGTCAGTACCATTCCGATAATAAAGGAGGTGATGGCTACCAGAGGAAGTGACCGATAACCGATCTCGTAACACTGACGGATCGTTTCCCGGAATTCGTATGGCCTTCTGAAAACCTGTCGGACGAAATTTCCTGCGAATTGTGCTGTTCCTCCGGTCTCCTCGAAGAAATTCTCCCAGGATTTTTTAAAGCGTGGAAAACTGACCGACATAAGAACGCGCGCTGTTGAATGGATTGGTGTATGGAATGCAAGATAAAAATAGTCGCTCAAGGGTGACAGGAATCTGCATCTGAAATCAGCTGATTTTTGTCATGTTCCGGGAACGCTCAATTGTTCAAATTTGGATGAGTAATTGCCGTCGGCTACCTTTCGCCGGATTATCTGTGCCATGGAGGATATTACGGAGAAAAAGCCGCAGTCGCGTAGTCTTTGGAAGCAGTTGGGGCCCGGTCTGATCACCGGCGCTTCCGATGACGATCCATCCGGAATCGCCACTTACAGTCAGGCCGGGGCCGCTTTCGGCTTCAATACACTTTGGACCGCCTGGTTGACCTTCCCGCTGATGGCTTCCATGCAGGAAATGTGCGCCAGGATCGGATTGGTCACTTCTTCCGGCCTTACCGGTGTCCTGAAGAAGAATTACCCGAGGCCGCTCCTGTATCTCATGATTCTTTTCAGCTTTCCTGCCATCACGCTCAACATTGGTGCGGATATCGCGGGAATGGGTGCCGTTGCCAATCTCCTTGTGCCTTCAGTGCATCCTGCCGTTTTCTCGATGCTGTTCACGGTGCTGCTGCTCTTGACCATCATCTACCTCCCTTACCGTAAGCTGGCATCGATTATGAAATGGCTTTGCCTGGGGCTGCTTAGTTACCTGATTGTTCCCTTTCTGGTCGAATTGGATTGGGGAGCCGTAGCCACGGCCTCTTTCTTTCCTGACTTC
>JBJOMA010000006.1:0-3856 GCA_046052625.1 Bacteroidota bacterium | reverse complement strand
TGATGGCGGCAGCAGGAACCCTGCTGATTCTTTATTTCTTTAATCGTTTCGGCGTTCGTTCCCTGTGGGCCTACGGAACAGTAGGTCTGTTGTTGTGGTATCTCATCCATTTGTCGGGCATCCATGCCACAGTCGCCGGGGTTCTGCTGGCGATGATGATTCCCTATGATGCACAAACAGCATCCGATCCCTTGCAGCGGTTGGAGCAGTTGCTGCATCTTCCTGTCGGACGCCTGATTCTCCCCCTTTTTGCATTAGTGAATACGGCGTTGCTGCTTGATTCCGATCCGGTCACTGCGCTGTCATCATTTGCCGGAACCGGAATCATCGTCGGTCTGGTATTAGGAAAACCGTTGGGAATACTTTCAGCCGTGTATATTTCGGTAAGAACCGGTCTGAGCCGGCTACCGGGAGATCTGAACTACCGGTTGTTGCTGGGCGCGGGCCTACTGGGTGGCATCGGATTCACCATGTCCATATTCATTGCGTTGCTGGCCTTCTCCGATCCGAGCTATATCGAACAGGCAAAAGTAGCGATCCTCTCCGCTTCGGCGTTGGCCGGACTGGGCGGATTCATTTACCTGAACCGGGTGCTTCCGCGAACGTGAAACCAAAGTAGATTTCGATTGTTACAATTAAAAATTCTCTGCTCCGTTTCTCCCATAGTTTCATGAAAAAGTATTTAGTTGCTCTTGCTCCATTATTGTTTTCTATCCAACTGTTCAGTTGTGCCCAACCCATGAAAAACGAAACCACTCCTTCTGCTGCAGATAAATCGCCTGACGTTCCCGCTGAATTCCTCGATACCGCCACGGTCGGAGGCGGTTGCTTCTGGTGTACGGAAGCGCAATACCAGTTGCTGGACGGCGTCGTTAAAGTATACTCCGGGTACAGCGGCGGACATATCAAGAATCCCGCTTATCGAGAAGTATGCAACGGGACAACCGGTCATGCCGAAGTAATACAGGTGGTCTATGATACAAGGAAACTCCGTTATGAGGACATATTGGAAGCTTTCTGGACTTCGCACGATCCCACCCAACTAAATCGACAGGGAAACGATGTCGGTACGCAGTACCGCTCGGTCATTTTTTATCATACGCCGGATCAACAACGAATCGCGGAAGAATTGAAAACAAAACTGGATGTATCTGGCGCGTATGATGCGCCCGTAGTTACCGAGATTGCACCATTCACGGTCTTTTACAAAGCGGAAGACTACCACCAGAATTACTTCAATGAAAACGGCGATGAACCGTACTGCAGGTTCGTTGTTGCTCCTAAAGTGGAGAAGTTCCGCAAGGTGTTCAAAGACAAGCTGGTAAAGTGATTTTCGCCTGCCTTTCAGGCGGGTTTGATTCGCGCTTCTTAGCGTCCTCGGAGCGTCATCTTTTACGGGTAATTGCGTATCTTTAGGGGGTCGATATGTCGGATATCATTCAATTATTGCCGGACGCCGTTGCCAATCAGATCGCAGCCGGTGAAGTGATCCAGCGTCCCGCCTCAGCAGTCAAGGAACTACTTGAAAATGCGATAGATGCGGGAAGCTCGTCCATTGAAGTTTTCGTGCGTGATTCCGGAAAAACACTCTTGCAAGTGACCGACAATGGCTGTGGCATGAGTGCTACCGATGCGCGCATGTCGTTCGAGAGGCACGCCACGTCCAAGATCCGTTCTGCAGACGACCTGTTTTCCATCCGTACCATGGGATTCCGCGGAGAGGCACTGGCTTCCATTGCAGCGGTAGCTCAGGTCGAACTTAAGACCAAACGTTCCGAGGAAGAAGTCGGCACGCTGATCCAGATCGAAGGATCTTCCGTCAAATTGCAGGAACCGGCCGCATTGCCGGACGGCACCACCTTCAGCATCAAGAACCTGTTTTACAACATTCCTGCACGCAGGAATTTCCTCAAGTCGAATCCGGTGGAAGGCCGACACATCCTGGATGAATTCGAACGGGTCGCATTGGCCCATCCGCAAGTGGCGCTGTCCTTGAACCTCAACGGCACGGAACAGTATCGGCTGCCGATCAGCAATCTTCGCCAACGTATCGTCAATCTCTATGGCAGCCACTACAACGAGCGCCTGGTACCTGTGCAGGAGGAGACCACGCTTCTGAAAGTGCAAGGCTTCGTAGGCAAACCGGAGTTCAGCAAGAAATCGCGCGGCGAACAGTTCTTTTTCGTGAACAACCGCTTCATCAAAGATCCATACCTGCATCATGCGGTGAGCAACGCTTTTCAGGAGCTGCTGCCCGCAGACAGCTACCCTTCCTACTGGATCTATATCGATATCGACCCTTCACACATCGATGTCAATATCCACCCTACCAAGACGGAAATTAAATTCGACGATGAACGTTCGGTTTATGCGATCATCCGGGCCTCCGTCAAGCGCTCCCTTGGACAATACAGTGTAGCGCCGTCGCTTGATTTCGAACGGGAAACCTCCTTTGAGGTACCTCACAGCAAGACGTTCTCCCCTGCAGTGAAGCCAGGCATAACTGTCAATACAGACTATAATCCTTTCCGTAAAGAGGCGCGACCGGCTTCTATCTCCGGATGGGAAAAGCTTTACGAAGGACTGGATCGGACACCCCAAGATGCGACACCTTACTCCGGTCAGGGCCTCGCCCTACCTGAAACAGAAAAAGGTTCGGGCTCTGCAGATAACAAAGTGCTTTTCCAGTTGTCCGGCTCCATTATCGTCTGTGATTTCAGCGGAGCAGGACTTCTGCTGATCGACCAGCAGTCGGCGCACGAACGGATCCTTTTTGAACGGTTCATGAACGCAGAACCTTCGAATGTCAGCCAGCACGATCTCTTTCCGGTGACGCTTGAATTCTCCTCTCGCGATTCTGCGACATTGGAAGAACTACTTCCCGAACTAGTTGCGATGGGATTCGATCTTCGTGCGTTCGGCAAGAATTCATACGTATTGCACAGCCGTCCCGTGCTCATGGAGACCGGAACGGAACATCAGCTTCTTGAACAGCTGATCGAATCATACAGGAACACCCAGGAAGCTACCACAGACGAACTGCGGAGGCCGGTCGCTAAGGCCGCGGCCCGTTCCTTATCCATTAAACGCGGACGGAAGTTAGAGCAGTCTGAGATGAGCCGATTGGTCGAGGATCTTTTAAGATGTGACGATATTTCGCTTGGAATCGACGGCAAACCGTGCTCCTGGGTCCTTACCAAGGAGGAGATATTCGCCAAAATGCGCCGCTCCGTATGAACTATCAGGAATACCGCCCCAGCCGTTTCAGCATTCTTCCCGAGGCGGTCAAGAACATTCTGATCATCAACGGGATCTTCTACCTGGCGACGGTCGTCTTAAGGAACCGCGGCGTCGAACTGAACGAGTTGCTGGGACTTCATTATTGGGCAAGTGATGATTTCCGTCCCTGGCAGTTCATCACCTACCAGTTCATGCATGGCAGCTTCACCCATCTGTTCTTTAACATGTTCGCCGTCTGGATGTTCGGAGCTGCGGTGGAGAACATGTGGGGATCCAGACGTTTCCTGAGTTACTATTTGCTGACCGGTATAGGCGCCGCCGTCTGTCATTACGCCATCTATTATTGGGAGTTGCGCCCTGCGATGACCTTCATCAACGACTTCATGTCTGACCCGAGCAAAGACAAACTGGATTACTTGCTGGAGACCGACCTGTCCAATATTTATTATTCCACTGAGCTATCGGCACACATCGATCAGCTGAAGGCGTTGTTCGCTGTCGATCCTACATCGGCTGTTGAATACAGCAAACAACTGGTAGCACAGTTCCACCATGACCTCATCAACTCCCCTCCCGTCGTTGTCGGTGCCTCCGGTGCTGTTTTCGGATTGTTGCT
>JBJOMA010000005.1:0-6548 GCA_046052625.1 Bacteroidota bacterium | reverse complement strand
CAATCAGAAGTCACTATGCTGCACCGATTCAATTCAGTTGGAAGCTGATGTCTGCAGACGGACGACTGGTGCGCAGTTCAGCCTTGCCTATTATTTTGTCACCGGGAGGATCTGCAGAACTTACGGCGAGCGCAGACGTGCTTGCCGGAGGATTTTATTATTTATTGATTGAATCATCTGATAAATTGATTATCAATAAGATAAGCATTGTCAGATAAAGTGATTTCCAACCCTTTTTTCTGGTAACCTTTTATGCTGTGGTTTGTAAAAGTCGGGAGAAGGGGAACTGATGCCCAGGAAAAAGTCGTTGCTGAAGCCCAAGGCGGGCGTTCTGTTGATTGCAGAACCATTTAATCCGGATTCGGGTTTCAAGCGTGCAGTCGTACTGGTAAGCCAGCACACGCGTAAAGGCACCATCGGATTCATCGTCAACAAGCCTACGCCCCTGAAAGTCCGGGAGGCCCTGGATGATTTTCCCGATTTCGATGTGCCTGTTTATTGGGGCGGTTCCCTCAAACTGGATTCGATCTACTACATACACAATCTGGCGGATCTGCCCGGATGCAAAATGATCCTTCCCGGTTTGTTCTGGGGAGGTGAATACGATCAGCTCAAAGAGATGATAGAGGCCGGACAGGTGAAGCCGAAAGACATTAAATTCATCGCAGGATTTTCAGCTTGGATGCCGGACCAGTTGGAATCGGAAATCCTGGCCGAAGGTTGGTGGGTTACAGAAGCGGATCCTTATAGCACCCTGATTGAGGAGCCCACCGTGGTGTGGGGCAAGGTGCTCCAGAAGATGGGGCACGTTTACGGAATACTTAATGACTTTCCTGAAGATCCCGGTCTTAACTGACCGACCGGATCGCTTCTATAAGAGCTTAGCAGGAAAGCCTCCTCAACGAAGTGTGATCGTCCGGGAATTGTTACCGATGCTCACAATCGCCTGGTCATCACAGGCTCCGCTGCCGAAATCGATAGTGCGGGTGGCGCGTCCGGCGGGAGTAATGGAGATGGTGCCGGATACGATCCAGCGACAACTGTTCGTCCGAAGGATATTTGTAATTACGGCCGAGAAATTCTGACTGTTCGAATTGGTGCCGTTGCCGGTACCATTGATACGGTAGGCATCGTTCTGCCAGTCGTTGTCGCCGAATCCTTGGGTCATTTCACGGGTCCTATTGCTGTTCCAGGACCTCCAATAGCCGTTGGTGAGCGTCATCCGCATATTGATGGCCTGAACACTCCACGTCATGTAATTACTGCTGTTAAAACCGGTATTGGTGATGATGCGTGTCCCTTCGATGTGCCGTGTGTCTACATAAAAACTGTCAAAGGTCATGGTATGGACCGATCCCGAAGTGAAATAGGGGCCGGTGTACGTGATTTGAATACGGCCGGCGCGTGTCCGTCCGTCCAGACCGACGCAGCCGTTTCCAAAATCGATGATCACGTTCTGGGCGACGGTATCGAGCAGGACGTTGGCGCAAAGCAGGGCATTCACGCCGGAAGGAGCAGAAGAAAGCCGTTGTCCGACTGTTCCATCGCCCTGCCATACCTGTCCAAGCATATTGTCGGCATCCGTCACGATATTTTCGAATATCCCTATCTCCGAACTCACGCTATTGTCGAGGTCCGAATCCTCGTCCCGCCTGCAGGAGAACAGTAAAATGAAGAGGCCGCTGATCAGGAGCAATGCGAGGGGCGAGAGGATGAGTTTGTTCTTCATGATATCAGGCGTTTCGGCTTGCGCGTTGGATACAGGTTTCTAATACGTAGACGTTAGTGAGGACGTCAGGGTTTATAGATGGTTAAGCTTTTCGGAGGATGCTCAGGTTTTTCCGGTCCCAATCGTCCTCCTTCTCGGTTTCAAGTACTTTGGGTACGGTCGGGAAACGGTCCAGCATCATTCGGAACGTATCCATACCCAGTACGCCGTGGCCGATGTGATCGTGTCGGTCGACTCGGCTGCCCAGTCCGCCTTTGGAGTCATTCAGGTGAATGGCCTTTAAATGGCTCAGGCCGACAGATTCATCGAATGCAGTCCAGGTGGCATCGAATGCCTCTCTGGTGCGCAGATCGTATCCGGCGGCGAAGGCGTGGCACGTATCAAAGCAGACTCCGAGACGCTTTGACCCCACCCCGTCAAGGATAGCCCCGAGATGTTCGAATTTGTATCCGATACTGGTTCCCTGTCCCGCGGTGTTTTCTATCAGGATACCGGCCGAGCAGTCGGCGGTCTGCTCAAGTACTTCCTTTAGGGCGATAACGACATTCCCGATGGCGTCCGCTTCTGACTGTCCCTTGGCTGCGCCGGGGTGAAGTACACAAAAGGAGAGGCCCAGGTCATTGCAGCGGCGCACTTCACCGATTAGCGCATCGATCGATTTGCGACGCAACTCCGTGTCCTCGCTGGCCAGGTTCAACAGGTAGGAGCAATGGGAGAAAACCGTTTTGACCCCCGATTTTTTCCAGGCAGCCTTGAAGGCGCTGGTCACTTCCGTGTCCAGTTTCTTGTTGATCCATTGCCGCTGGTTCTGCGTGAAGATCTGGAACGTGTCGATTTCAAGACCTCGTGCTTCTTCAAAGGCGCGCTCCAATCCGCCGCTGATCGAGCAGTGCACTCCGAGCATTTTGACCGTGGCGTTCATCTGGTGCGAAGATACACGGCATGCTTTTTTGAAATTGGGAGATAGTCTGATTTTCTGGTGATGCGCACATCCTGAACAGTCAGGTGGTTCCGTCGAGCCCCTTTCGGAGGTAGCCGTTTCTGATCGAATAAAATTTTCAGCAGAGGTGTTGTAAGAACTGAAATTCCGTTATTTTTGCACCCTCGAAATCGGAATTCGTTTCGATATCCATTTGTAAGTGACTATAAATGAGGCGCTAACGATGGATCAAAATGCCCCGATTCCGTAGCTCAGTTGGTAGAGCAATACACTTTTAATGTATGGGTCCTGGGTTCGAGTCCCAGCGGAATCACCAAAGTAACAGAAGCCGCCTTGATGCGGCTTCTGTCGTTTTAACTCAGTGCCAACGCAGCTGCCGTTAATTTAAAGAATAGGATGCCGGACGAATTCCTTGCTCCTGTCGAACAGGTAACGGTAGGTAATCAGTACTCGACTTTTCTCCGTGCCCAATGATTCGGCGATACGGTACATCTTCGGATTGAAATCGCCGATCCACTGCATCTCGTAACGCTTGTAATTGGTCCGGGTACGCAGCACCGAGGCGCCTTCAAGGATCATGAAACTGTCTACACCTTTTCCCTGGTGTTCCGGTACAATGCCGAAAACGAGTCCGATGAGTTTATCTACGCTTCCGGTCTTCAGTAGCCAGAGGAAGCGAAGCTTCTCCTTCCATCCGAAGCGGCCGTTGAAGCGCTTGAACAGTTGATTGATGTCCGGCAGGTTGATCCACATCGCCACCGGTTCCTGCTTATAGTATACGAACCAGACGGCCTTTTCGTCGATGACCGGTTTCATCATCCGGAAGAACTGCTGTACTTGCTTAGAGTCCAGCGTCTTGCCGGTACCGTGTTTTACCCATGCCTGGTTGTAGACGGTCCTGAAATCCTCCGCATACCGGTCCAGCTGCTTTTTCCGCATATGTTCTGCACGGTAGTCCGGGTCTTTTTTGATCTGCGCATGACGCGCGGCGAACTTCTCATCCAGCTGCTGGTCGACACCCATCGAGAAACACCACTGTTCGAAATACGTTTTGAAGCCGTACCGTTCGAACAGATCGCGGTAGTACGGCGGATTGTAATTCATCTTGTAGGGCACCTCCGGAAAACCTTCCGCCAGCAAACCCCACCAGCTGTCCCGCTCACCGAAATTTATCGGACCATCCATCGCCTCCATGCCTCGGTCGGAAAGCCAACGCTTAGCGGTTTCAAACAGCAGGTCCGCTGCCGATTGGTCGTTGATGCATTCGAAGAAGCCGATGCCGCCGGTGGGTTGGACCTCTTTTTTAGAGGTGCGCTCATTGATGAAAACGGCGATCCTTCCGATGGCATCACCTTTCCCGTTTTCCAATAGGAAACGGGTGCATTTACCATGGCGGAAGAATTTGTTCTTCTTTGGATCGAATACCCCCTCGATGTCCTTGTCGAGCGGGCGTATCCACATGGGATCGTCCTTATAGATCTTCAACGGCAGGAGTAAGAACTCCGACCGGTCCTTCACGCTGCTTACTTCACGGATGGTCATCGGTGACTACAAGTTAAAAGTTAATGATCAAAAGAAAAAACGCCTTTCATAAAAACACGAAAGCCGGTCTTTTTGACCGGCTTCCGAAGGGAATGATTGATAACCAAAAAACGGGATTACTTAGCGTTGATGGAGATTTTTTTCTGTAGCTCCTGTACGCTCGCCTTGAACTTCTTGTCGGTCTCGATCAGATTGTTGACGGTCCGGCAGGCGTGCAGCACCGTAGCGTGATCCTTACCGCCGCAATGCGCACCGATGCTGCTGAGGGAGGATTTGGTCATGCTCTTGGCGAAATACATGGCGATCTGACGGGCCTGGACTACCTGACGCTTGCGGGTCTTGGACTTGAGCATCTCGATCGGCAGATCGAAGTAGTCGCACACCACTTTCTGGATATAATCAATCGATACTTCGTGCGTCGTATTCTTGACGTACTTGTCAATCATCTGCTTCGCCAGCTCCAACGTCACAGCCCGCTTGTTCATGGAGGCCTGAGCCAGGATGGAGATCAGGGCGCCTTCCAGTTCACGGATATTGGAGGTGATGCTGTAGGCGATGTATTCGACGATTTCTTTGGGCAGCTCGATGCCGTCCTGGTACATCTTACGGTTCAGGATGGCGATACGGGTCTCAAGGTCAGGCATCTGCAAATCGGCGGCCAGTCCCCACTTGAAACGGCTCAGGAGACGTTGCTCCATTCCCTGAAGATCGACCGGAGCCTTGTCGGAAGTCAGGATGATCTGCTTGCCGGTCTGATGCAGGTGGTTGAAGATGTGGAAGAAGACATCCTGGGTCTTCTCTTTACCGGCCAGGAATTGGATGTCGTCGATGATCAGCACGTCCATCATCTGGTAGAAATGGACGAAGTCGTTCTGTTCGTTGTTCTTGACCGCGTCAATGAACTGCAGCGTGAACTTGTCGGCCGTCACATACAGGACCGTCTTGCCGGGATGCTGATTCTTGATTTCGATGCCGATGGCATGTGCCAGGTGGGTCTTGCCCATTCCGACACCACCATATATGAGTAGCGGGTTGAAGGCAGTGCCTCCTGGTTTGTTTGCTACCGCGTAACCGGCGGAACGGGCCAGCCGGTTGCAGTCGCCTTCGACGAAGGTGTCGAAGTTGTAATTGATGTTCAATTGGGATTCCACGTTCACCTTCTTCAGTCCGGGGATGATGAAGGGGTTGCGGATGGAATTGTTTCCGCTCATCGGGACGTTCACCGGTGTGTTGCGGAGCTCGGAACCTGCTTTCGTAGGCAGCTTGACCGTGTAAGGCTTGTCGGCAGCGCCGTGTTCCATCACGATGCTGTATTCCAGGCGACCTTCGTTACCCAGTTGCTGGCGGATGACTTTCTTCAGCAGAGTGATGTAATGTTCCTCCAGCCATTCATAAAAGAACTGGCTGGGGACTTCGATGGTGAGCACCTTGCCATCCAGCTTGACCGGCTTGATGGGCTCGAACCACGTCTTGAAGCTTTGTGCATTGACGTTGTCCTTGATGATCTGCAGGCATTTTTTCCAAACACTCTCGCAGGTTTTTTCCATAATCAATCGTCTCCTTGGTTAATGGTGGTTAATCTTTTCTGAAAGTCACACGCATCAACACAAAGGTTCCGAAGAGGAAGTACGTAGTGTGTAATCGTGTCTCATGTAGTGTGTCCGAAAAACGGTTAGCAAATGTGTTAATTAATTCACAGAAAAAAAAACAAGTGCCCACTTGTTTTTTAAAAAAGATTTTCTTGCGAAGCAAAGTGTACTGATTTTCCATGTGTTGCGGAGAATAGAAAATCAATTCTTCCGAGACGTACACCGCCCCATCCGGTCTGTGCGATAAGTACCGTTTTACCCTCTGAATTCATCCTGCGCACAGGATGATCAAGAAAAGTATGTGTATGACCTCCGATAATGAGGTCGATGCCTGAAGTTTCTTTTGCAAGTGTTTCGTCGGAAACTTTATTATCCTTATATGTGTAGCCCAGATGAGATAGGCAGATCACCAGGTCGCAGTGTTCTTCTTCCCGGAGGATGACTTCGTATTTCTTCGCCGCTGCAACGGGGTCCGTATACTGGACTCCACCGCAAGTGACCGGATCGATCAGTCCTTTCGGATCGATGCCCACTCCGAACAAGCCTATCTTCAACCCGCCCTTCCTGATTACACGGTAAGGTGAGGTGATGCCGTGCAACGGTGTGTCTTTCAATTCATAATTGGAATTCAGAAAGGGGAAGGATGCCTCACGCATCCGGGTGGCAAGGTTCTCCATCCCGCCGTCGAAATCATGATTGCCGATCGTGGCTGCATCATATCCCATTTGGCTCATGAGCCGGATCTCTG
>JBJOMA010000004.1:0-2650 GCA_046052625.1 Bacteroidota bacterium | reverse complement strand
TCAATGCTACAGTAGCACGTTGAGGCTTAGTCGCATTGGTTTGAAGTACGGTCCAGCCTCTCGACGGATTTGGAAACAGGTTGCCCACTGAAACCGATTGTACGGCTGTCGGCACCCCGGTGCTGATATCAACGTTGAAATGCCAGTAGCCTGCAGGTGCGGGCAGTGGCCGGTTGATCGATTTCCCACTCGTAGCCGAAGCATGGATATAATAATAGACCGTTGATCCTGCCGGCTGCGCAGGAATGTCGGCTGTCCAAGTGTCGGGTGAACCGACTGACGGTGACATGGCGATGGCCGTATATGGCAGCAGCGTATCTGTCCGGTAATAGACTTCCGCACTTGCTATCCCGCTCAGGTGACGGATGGTGGCGTTGACGGTGTATGCAGGGGTGGACGATGATTGGTCGGCCAGCGGCTGATGTACGATCCAGAGCGGGTCTTTTGATGACACCTCTTTTGTGATGCAGTGGATGGCTCCTAAGGCAGGAATCATCTGGTTGCAATTGATACCGACAATACGGTAGCCCGGCATCGATTCCTGCCAGATACGTGTAGCGGTAGTATCGTACTGTTGGTCGTAGAACGGGACGATGATCGTCTTATTCACGAAGACGGCATTCGTATAGGTACGATAATCGCCTCCGGTGTTAGGATAGTTGCCATTGGCGTCCGGCGGCATCGGAATGCGTACGGTCTTATAGGGTGTTCCAAAGGGAGAATTGAAATTATTGACCACATAGGCCAGATTCGAATCGATATCCGGACCATCGGCGACTCCAGGAGGGTATTCACCCACGAGCAATGTCTCTTCATCAAGCAGCTTCATGTGCATGTCGATGTGATGGATCTGGTCGTAAGGAAGCGTATTCATCTTGATGTACCGGTCTATTCCCATGAACGATTTCATGATGGTATCGATCTGCGGTTCCGTCTTTGTCGGATTCTCATCTAGCACCAAACGGGAAGAAAAGCCGGTTCCAAGACCATCGCACATGAAGTTGCCGCCGGTATGGATCAGATCGTTGGGTGCCACCGTCGTCGTGTAGAGGGGCAGGTTCTCTTTCGTCGCAATGCCGTTCGGAACGGTGTCGTCTTTTGCACGCGGCCGATTGTAGATCCAGTCTATCAGATAAAGCGAATCGACATCGTTATGATACACGTTCCATTGGCCGAAGTCGCGGCACCACACGGAATTGAATCCTGTCACAAGGAACTGAACATTCGAAAGGGGGATGCTGTTGGCGGTCAGGTTGGTCTTTACAACGTTAGAGTCGCTGCAGATGACGATGACGCGTGTCTCTGTACGTGCGGCTGCGATGATCTGTCGGACGATGCTCGTATATGTCGTCCATACCACCATCAAGGCATCGATCTCTTCCCATTCCGCTGATGCACGAACGAACGGTGGAGGAGGAGTGGTGATTCCGTTGAGCGAGTTGCTTCTGATCCTTTGCAGGTAGTCCGGCATATCGGACTGTTCCGCCGGCGACATCTTGTGGGGAAGTTGCGACTGGGCGGTTGAGCAGATAAGAAGCGATAAAAGCAGCAGGAACAGGTGTCGGGAGAATGTCATCATGGACACCAATGTACGTCATTTCAAATCAAATCCATCCGCATCCTGCCAGAAAGGGAAGTCCTTGCGGAAGCTGTGGAGTTTTTCCCTATCCAGTCCGGCTGACAATATGTTTTCTTGGCTACGTTGAGCGCCGGCCAAGCATTCACCGCTGAAATCCAGAATGACCGAATCGCCCGCATGCGGAATGCCGTTGCCGTCTGCTCCCACGCGGTTGACGCCGGCAACGTAACATTGGTTTTCGATGGCTCGTGCAGGTAACAGCCGTTGCCAGGCCGCGGAACGGCGTTCCGGCCAGTTGGCCACATATACCAATAAGTCGAAGTCGAAGTCATTGGTTCTTCTGCTCCACACCGGGAAGCGCAGGTCGTAGCAGATCAACGGGAAAATCCGCCAACCTTTCCATTCAAAGACAAACCGATGGTCGCCGGCAGCATAATGGTTTTCTTCTCCTGCCAAACGGAAAAGGTGTCGTTTATCGTAATGACGGTAGTCGCCGTCAGGTCGCATCCAGATGAGTCGGTTGTAGTATCGTCCGTCACGTTCGATGACCAGGCTTCCGGTGATCACGCTGTCTGTTTTTTTGGCCAACCTCCGCATCCATTGCATGGAAGGACCATCCATGGGCTCTGCGACTGCGGAAGGTCGCATGGTGAATCCCGATGAGAACATTTCCGGCAGGACAATCAGGTCCGACTTGCCGGCTAACGGCTCGATCAGTTGTTCGAACTGCTTGAGATTGGCACCCGGATTCTCCCAGTGCAATGAGGATTGGATCAGATGAAGTCGTAGCATGGCGGAAGGATGACCGGTGCTCAGGAAATGGATACTCGGCGCAGTCTTTCAGCTGCTTTTTCCAAGGTCTCTTCTTTTTTTGCGAAACAGAAGCGCAAATAGGAACTATCGACCGGCTGCCTGTGAAATACAGAAGTGGGAATAGATGCTATTCCGTATTCTTTTGTCAGTCTGACGGCAAAATCGGTGTCTTTCTCCGAAGTGATACTACTGTAATCCAATAATTGGAAATACGATCCTGCTGCGGGCGTGAAAGCAAAGGGAGTGTCTTTTATCAGC
>JBJOMA010000003.1:0-3236 GCA_046052625.1 Bacteroidota bacterium | reverse complement strand
CATTGCCTCATCCGATCATCACTCCTACCACTAAGGCGGCCAAAGGACATGACGAAGATATTTCCAGAGAGGAAATCCTTTCCCGAAATCTGGTGTCAGAGCGGGATTATATCCGGATGGAAGCATATACGCATGCACTTTTCAAAAGAGGTACCGAATTGGCCGCCCGACAGGGATTGATCCTGGTGGATACCAAATATGAATTCGGCAAGCATCTGGATGAAGTCATACTCATCGATGAGATCCATACTCCTGATTCCTCCCGGTATTTCTTTGCCGAAGGTTTCGATGACCGTCAGCGGAAAGGGGAGCCACAAAAGCAGCTTTCAAAAGAGTTTGTGCGCCAGTGGCTGATGGAAAACGGGTTCCAGGGCAAAGAAGGTCAGGTGGTGCCCGTGATGACGGATGCCTGGTTGGAAGAGATTTCGGAACGGTATATCGCTTTGTATGAAATGCTGACCGGAGAAAAGTTCGGCCGTCAGGATACGAGCGGTATCGCGAATCGGATCAGTGATAGTGTCGTTAGCGCTCTGGAACGTTTGCGTTGATTAACGCTCCAGCTTCCGTATCATCGCTGCTATCTCCGGATCATTGGTCATTTTGGAAAGCAGCCGTTCATTGCTGATTTTTTCTGCATCCTTCAATCCTAGTCGCACAGCCGTCGATAGATTTTCAACTACGCCGTTTCTGTTTCCCTTCTCAGCCTCCAGACAGGCGCTTAGGAACGCCCACTCGGAATTATCCGGGTCTGCCGTCCTGTATAGCATCAGGTACTTGCCGGCTGCATCTAATTGGTGCCGGTCTAGCGAGCTGCGGGAAAGGGTGTAGGCTCCGAGTGAAATATAGCCCAATAGTCGGTTGTTCAATTGGCTTTTGGGACTCGCGTTCAGTTGTCTGACTTTTTCCTTCCACCAGTCGATATCCCGGACGTTAAATGAACGCTGCAGTTCGTTTCGGTAAGTGGATTCCAGAGCGAGGTCCTCATTCACTTGAGAAAGTCTGTTTTTGTAACCGGAGGAGTTGACGAGCTTATTAAGTGAAGTCCTTGCTTTTTCAGTATCGTAAAGCCCGTTGAACGAATTGATAAGGTGACGTAGTCCTATTTCCCGTATGTAAAGGTCATTCTGGCGGTCCGTTAATTTATAAAAGTACGTAAGAAGAGAGTCAAGTTGTCCGGGTTCGCAACGTCGGGATATACGGCACTGATTTGTTTTGCACCAAAGAAACGCATGCTCGAATGCAGCGGCATCCGGCCATTCATGCTTGCCATTGTTGATGAAGAGGGTATGGAAATTTCGAATGGTGTCTAGCGAGGCGTGGTAGGAGAGCACCTCGGAAAAATTCATATCAGCCATCCCTGTCATGCCCATGGAAGGCACAGGTGCAGTGAGATAGTAAGGAGAGACGGCAGCTCCGCAATAGACGACTCCGCTAAGGCCGTTATTCTTTTCGGCGGCCATCAGTGCAGCTTTTGCTCCGCCGGAGAATCCGGCCAGACTGATCGATGAGACATCGGCCGGCAAACGTATCCGGGCCTCTTGAATAAGGTCCGAAACGATTGCTGTGGCATCTTCAGAGGACATGCCATTCTTCATCTCGAGCGATCCGACCAGCATGAAACGGTAACGGTCGGCCAGTTCCCTGTATTGCTGCAGCGGAAGGGTTCCTTCGGCATGCGGATCGAGGAAAATCAAAACGGGATATCTGCTGTCAGTGCTTGCACTGTCGGGCAGATAAAGAGCATACTTTCTGCCTGTGAGCGAAGTTTGCGGCCAGACGATAGTGCCGTTAGCAAGATCCGTTCTTGGTGCCGGCGGACGGGAATCGGAGTTTTTTTTCTTTTGTCGGTCGGCAGAACCTCCTCCGTTTGTACAGGAGAAGAGCGTAAAAACGATCAGTAGTCGAATGAAAAGCGATGACATGAATTGCGGATATTGCAGCCGTATTCCGGTAAAGGTAGCGAAAGTAATTATCGCAATTCTTACCGGCAACGCGTGATGAAGCATATCGAACGAAGACTTGATCAGGTATCCGGATTCCTCGCCGGCTGCGACGGGCGTTATCCTGTTCACCGGCAGCTGCAGAATTTTTTTTCTGCCAACCGCTCTATGGGTTCCCGCGACCGGAGAGAGATACGATCGTTGGTCTACAGCCATTTCAGGCTCGGTCGTTCACTCAGCCATTTGGACTTCAAAGAACGGCTGGCCGTGGCGGCGTTTCTTACTCAACCGTCTTCGGATCCGATCAAGGTACAATTGCTGGAATTTTTCGGATGGGAACAGAATCTCTGGGAGAAGAATCTGATGGTTCGTTTGGAAGCGGTGAAAGACCGGTATATGGATTTTCGTATCGATGAGCTTTTCCCCTTTGCCGATCAGTTGACCACGCACATAGATCGGGAGGCATTTATCCGCTCCATGTTGGTGCAACCGGACGTCTGGATCAGAATAAGGGAAAATCATATTTCCAAAATCGAAACTGAATTCCGTGAGAAGGGATTCAGTTGGGATGTGGATGAAGTCAACCCCGCCGCATGGGCTTTTCCGGCTGCGACTCCGCTTCTTGAGACGGAAGCATACAAAGCAGGCTATTTCGAGATTCAGGATTATTCGTCACAGCATATCGGATCAATGCTGCACCCCCGGGGCGATGAGCACTGGTGGGATGCATGTGCCGCTTCCGGCGGTAAATCCCTTTTGCTGCTGGATCAGGAACCGGGTATCCGGTTAACAGCCACGGATGTCAGATCTTCCATTATCCGTAATTATCAACTACGGCTGGAAAAGGCCGGTTTCAAAGGTGTCGATACCCGGGTCGTGGATCTTTCCAGGGTCAAACCTTTCAGTGAGGGATATTTTGACGCTGTGCTGGCAGACGTACCTTGCTCCGGCTCTGGAACCTGGGCAAGAACCCCTGAAATGCTTGTTTTTTTTGATTCTGACAGGGTCAAGGCATTCTATGAACCCTTGCAGCGGTCCATTTTGGAGACATGCGTTTATTCACTTAAAAAAGGCGGCAAATTGATATTTTCAACTTGTTCTGTGTTTGAATCTGAAAATGAGGCAAATACACGGTACATGACCGCTGATCTCGGAATGCAGATCCTGTCTGAATCTTACATTTTCGGGGTCCCGAAACGGGCGGATTCCATGTATGTTTCTGTGCTCATAAAAAATTGATAATCAGCTATATGCAAATGTTTTGATTATCTTACAGTTACGGAACCCGAAGGGGGT
>JBJOMA010000002.1:0-5570 GCA_046052625.1 Bacteroidota bacterium | reverse complement strand
CGGCGTCGCCGATGCCATGAGCAAAGGGGTCCAGTTCTTGATGAAAAAGAACAAGATCGAAGTGATCGCCGGAACCGGTAAATTGAAATCGGGACGCTCCGTTGAAGTCACGGCTGCCGACGGCAAGACCACGACCTATCAGGCTAACCATATCATCATTGCTACCGGTGCCCGGTCCCGCGAACTTCCGAACCTGAAGCAGGATGGTAAAAAAGTGATCGGTTACCGGGAAGCCATGACGCTGCCCGTCCAACCTAAATCGATGGTGGTGGTCGGATCCGGTGCCATCGGCGTTGAGTTCGCCTACTTTTATAACTCGGTCGGCACAAAAGTAACCGTGGTGGAATATCTGCCTAACATCGTACCGCTGGAAGACGAGGATGTATCCAAACAGCTCGCCCGTTCCTTCAAGAAATCAGGCATCGAAATCATGACGGAATCCTCCGTCGAATCAGTCGATACTTCCGGTAGCGGCTGCAAAGTGAAGGTGAAGACCAAAAACGGCGAGAGCACCATCGAATGCGATGTCGTTCTCTCTGCCGTTGGCATCTCCGCCAATCTGGAGAATCTTGGACTGGAAGATGTCGGCATCGTTGTCGACAAAGGACGAATCATGGTCAACGAATGGTACCAGACGAATATGCCCGGCTACTATGCCATCGGTGATGTGATCAATACACCTGCGCTCGCGCACGTGGCCTCGCATGAAGCCATCACTTGTATCGAGAAGATCGCCGGCATGCATGTGGAACCGATGGACTACAAGAACATACCCGGCTGTACGTACTGTCAGCCGGAAATCGCATCGGTCGGTTATACCGAAAAAGCCGCGAAAGAGGCAGGCTATGAAATCAAGGTGGGTAAATTCCCCTTCTCTGCCAGCGGTAAAGCGAAAGCCGGTGGCTCATCGGACGGTTTCGTCAAAGTGGTCTTTGATGCTAAATACGGTGAGTGGCTGGGAGCCCACCTGATCGGCGCCAATGTCACGGAAATGATTGCAGAAGTAGTTGCGGCCCGTAAACTCGAAACCACCGGTCACGAGATCATCAAGTCCGTCCATCCGCACCCGACCATGAGCGAAGCCATCATGGAAGCGGTCGCTGAGGCCTACGGCGAATGCATCCATTTGTGATCTGCTCATAGCAGGTAACAGCCTTCCTCCTGCCATCTATTTCAGAAGCGTCATGTGCGGAATCGCCGGCATCATAGACACGAAGGTAAATCCTGGATCATCCGCACGGTTGGAAGCAGCGTTGGACTCGCTGTCCCGACGCGGACCTGATGCAAGAGGAATTTTCAAGGACGGCTCCGTGCAGTTGGGGCATACGAGGCTTTCCATCATTGACACCTCCTCAGGCGGGGCGCAACCCATGTCCGATTCCACCGGACGTTACACCATCGTATTCAACGGCGAGTTCTTCAATTACCGGGAGCAGCGTGCTGAGTTAAAACGACGCGGCATCCTGCTTCAATCCGAGAGCGATACCGAAGTCCTCTTGAAGTGGTACATTCAGGAAGGACCAGATTGCCTCAAACGCATCAACGGCTTCTTCGCTCTCTGCGTTTACGACCGGTTGGAGCAATCACTCTTCCTTGCGCGTGACCGTTTCGGTGTGAAACCGCTGTGGTACCATACGAAGGACGGACGTTTTCTGTTCGCCAGTGAACTGAAAGCCCTCATGCGGATGGGCGCTCCGAAGGTAATTGACAACACTTCTCTCCACACCTACCTGCAGCTGAATTACATTCCTGCACCGTGGTCCATTTTCAAGGAGGTAAAAAAACTCGAGCCCGGACATCAGCTATTCTGGAAAAACATCTTCTCGGACCCGGAACCGGTAAAGTCGCGTTACTATGAGATACCCGTCGGGACCACACTATCTCCTGTCGATTACGAAAACGCCAAAGAGACGCTCGTGAATTTACTGGATGAATCCGTTCAGCGACGACTGGTAGCCGATGTCCCGTTGGGCGCATTCCTTTCAGGGGGCATCGATTCGTCCGTAGTCACTGCTCTTGCAGCGCGTCACCGAAGCGGACTCAACACCTTCTCGATCGGATTCCGCGACGAGCCCGGATTCGACGAGACCGGACATGCGACAACGGTCGCTCGTCATCTGGGAACGAACCATCATGTATTCCGGCTGACCAATGACGATCTTTTCAGTACGTTGTTCGACACGCTGGACTATCTCGATGAGCCGTTCGCCGACTCTTCCGCCCTGAACATGTTCCTGCTCTCAAAAGAAACCAGGAAGCACGTTACAGTCGCGCTCAGCGGCGACGGAGCCGATGAGGTCTTCAGCGGCTATAACAAGCATGCTGCCGAATGGCGCATACGTCACATGGGCATCCGTGAACGGCTGGCGATACTCGGGGGCGGCTTATGGAAACTGTTGCCGAAATCGAGAAACAGTACCGCCGGCAACCTGCTACGTCAATTGGACCGCTTCGCGAAAGGGGCGGATTTGTCCCCGGCAGACCGTTACTGGAGATGGGCCTCGATGGCTGATGAATCAGAAGCGGCCGGACTGATGAGCAGGAACCTCTTCGACGATGTCGCCGGTCTGACGGACTACCTCGGCAGAAAAAGACACTGGACGCGTTACATCACCGGTGGCGACGACCTTAACGATCTGCTGCGGAACGATGTCGAACTGGTACTGCCGAACGATATGCTTACAAAGGTGGACCTGATGTCGATGGCCAATTCATTGGAAGTGAGAACACCGTTCCTCGACTACACAGTAGTGGATTTCGCCTTCTCGCTGCCGTCGGAATACAAGATGGACGGTCAGCGACGCAAAAAGATCGTTCGAGACGCATTCGTTGATTTGCTGCCTGCTGAAATCCTGCAACGCGGAAAACAAGGCTTCGAAGTCCCGTTACTGAACTGGATGCGAAAAGAACTTCGTTCATTTATTGCCGACGACCTCCTTTCCGAATCATTCATCCGTGAACAGGGGATATTCGATCCTGTTGCCGTCCGACGGCTGCTGTCCAGGTTACAAACGAATGATCCCGGTGAATCGGCGGGCAGGATCTGGGCGCTGGTTGTTTTCCAATACTGGTGGAAAAAACACATGGCCCATGGGAACTGAAATTCCTGTTAAGTTCATGGCGTTACGTAAAACCATACGATGGATGCTGTTTGTATCCGGCATTTTATTTTTCATCGTACTGCTTCTCGCCTTCACCACTCAACCCTTCTGGATGTATTACCGGCTCGGAACGTCTACTGCAGAATACCGGTTCGTACCGAGTAAGATCATTGTCTTGGGTGGAGCAGGCATGCCCTCGGAAGCGAACCTGATGCGCTGCTACACGGCGGCTCAACTAGCTGAACGTTTCCCGAAATCGGTGATCATCGTCGCATTGACAAAAGATTCATCTGAAAGATTATCCGAGTGTGCGGCTTGGAAAATGCAACAAGAGCTAGTCCTGCGCGGAGTCGATTCATCCAGGATACAGCTCGAAACGGCCGGCCGTAACACGCATGAACAGGCGGAAAATATTTTAAATGGGCCAGTTGACTCCTGGGAGGCAACGGTGATCGTCACCTCACCTGAACACATCTACCGTTCGCTACTCACATTCCGCAGAGCAGGTCTGCGGTTTGTCGGCGGACAGGCAGCGTTTGAGAAGACGCTTGTCGCAGAGCTTCGCTTAAAACCCAATCTGAAGGGAGCTAAAGAAACAATCCCCGGCATGACGGACGAACTTCAGTACCGCTATCAGTTCTGGAACCATCTGAAATACCAGGTGGTCTGTTACCGCGAGTACGTCGCCCTGCTCTACTACCGGATCAACGGCTGGATATGATGGCCGACTTTGAATAAAGGATCAAGACGTCCGAAAAAAATCTTAAAAAGTGGATTTGAAGAATAAAATGAAAAATGCTATTTTTGCAATCAACCAAGGGGGATTAGCTCAGCTGGCTAGAGCGTTTGCATGGCATGCAAAAGGTCATCGGTTCGACTCCGATATTCTCCACAAAAGCCCCGGCAACGGGGCTTTTTTTTAATCACGTCACCCGTACCGGTGACCATCTTTGACTCATTCCTTATTATCTTCGACCACCCAATTCCAACCAACCGATGAAAAAACTATTGTATATCGGCTTCGTATCACTTGCCCTTTTTTCCTGCTCCAACCACAGCAAGGAAGTCCAATCATTTCTTGATGATTATAACAAACAATACCGAGCACTTTACGCTGCATCCAGTGAAGGACAATGGGCGGTAAACACTCACATCGTCGAAGGTGATACGATGAACGCCTATACCTCCCGTCAGGCTGACGAGGCCATGGCCAAATTCACCGGCAGCAAGGATAACGTCGATAAAGCCAAAAAGTACCTTGAGTGGGAGAGTGACTTGACGCCGCTGCAAGTCAAGCAACTCAGGAAAATCCTTTACCTGGCTGCCGGTAATCCGGAATCTGCGGGCGAGACCGTAAAGAATCTGATTGCCGCAGGTACCGCTCAGACAGAACACTTGTACGGTTACAAATTCACTATCGACGGGAAAGAGGTCACCCCGAATGATATCGATTCCATCCTTTCCGAGGTGAAAGACACCGTCATGCGTCGCAAGGCGTGGGAGGCCTCCAAATCCGTCGGCGGTGCATTGAAAGACGGACTTGTCAATTTGCGGAATCTCCGTAACGAGGTGGTGAAAGGTCTCGGCTATCCTGATTATTTCACTTATCAGGTTTCCGATTATGGTATGACCACCGACGAAATGATGCAGCTGCTCGAACGCTTCAATAAGGAGCTCTATCCGCTTTATCGCGAATTGCATACCTACATGCGCTATGAGCTGTCTTCGAAATTCGGTATCAAGGAAGTGCCGGACTACATCCCTGCTCATTGGCTGAGTAACCGTTGGGGACAGGACTGGTCCAGCATGGTGACCGTGCAAGGCCTTAACCTGGACAGCGCACTTGCCAAGAAAGATGCTGAGTGGGTCGCCCGTCAGGGTGAGAAGTTCTATGTGTCACTCGGTTTCCCTGCTTTGCCTAATACTTTTTGGGAAAAGTCCAGTCTTTATCCGGTCGCGAAGGATGCCGGTTACAAGAAGAACACACATGCTTCCGCCTGGCACATGGATCTTGAGAACGATGTACGATCACTCATGAGCATCACGCCGAATGCGGAATGGTACGAGACCGTCCACCACGAATACGGTCATATCTATTACTATATTTCCTACAGCAACCCCGACGTGCCATATCTGCTCCGTGAGGGCGCCAACCGAGCATATCACGAAGCACTTGGCAGCATGATGGGTCTCGCGGCCATGCAGAAGCCCTTTGCCGCCAACCTCGGACTGGTGGATCCGTCAACACCGATGGATGAGACCAAGCACCTGCTGAAGGATGCACTCAACTACGTCGTTTTCATCCCGTGGAGCGCCGGCACGATGAGTCACTTCGAACACGAGCTCTATTCCAAGAACCTTTCACCGGACCAGTGGAACAAGCGCTGGTGGGAGATCGTAAAGCAGTATCAGGGAATCGTTCCTCCCGCTGAAAGAGGAGAAGAGTTCTGCGATGCTGCGACAAAGACG
>JBJOMA010000001.1:0-11339 GCA_046052625.1 Bacteroidota bacterium | reverse complement strand
TGCTCGGTTATCTGTACTGGATGTACAACCGTTCGATGGATCATACGGTCAACTTCATCGAGGAGAAATTCGGAAAGAAGCCTGAGATACGCGATGCCAACTTGAAGGTCCTCAAAGCCGGTTATCATTTCGGCGAGACCCGTGAGGATGCCGCCACCCGTTTCTCCATCGGTCCTGCCAAGATCGCTCCGGGTACCTACCGGAACATGATGGGTAACCAGGCTGTCGCGCTCGGCCTAATCGCTGCTTCCCAGAAATCCGGATTGCAACTGTTCTACGGAACGTATCCGATCACGCCCGCTTCCGATATCCTGCACGAACTTTCCCGTCATAAGAATTTCGGTGTAAAGACCTTTCAGGCCGAAGATGAGATCGCAGGCATCTGTTCCGCCATCGGCGCCTCTTTCGGCGGTGCACTCGCGGTTACCGGATCGTCCGGTCCCGGCATCGCGCTGAAGACCGAGGCGATGGGACTCGCGCTGATGCTTGAACTTCCACTTGTCATCGTCAACGTGCAACGTGGCGGTCCTTCGACAGGACTTCCTACCAAGACCGAACAGTCCGACCTTTTGCAGGCCGTATGGGGACGTAATGGCGAATCACCGATTCCGGTGATAGCCGCAGCAACGCCTTCCGATTGTTTCTACATGGCCTATGAAGCCTGTCGTCTTGCAGTCGAGTTCATGACGCCCGTAATCCTTTTGACCGACGGATACATCGCCAACGGCGCCGAGCCGTGGATGTTCCCCAAGTCGGCGGATCTTCCTGCCATCAATGTGAAATTCGCAAAGCCGGTCGAAGGAGAGAAATTCCTGCCGTACAAGCGCGACGAGAAGTTGTCACGTCCGTGGGCGATCCCCGGAACAAAAGGACTTGAGCACCGCATCGGTGGTATTGAAAAACAGCACGAGACCGGAAATATCAGCTACGATGCCTTGAACCACGAGTTCATGGTGAATATGCGTGAGAACAAGGTCGAGAAGATCGCCGATCATATCCCCGCCATCAAACCGGAGGTAGGGACGGACAAGGGCAAGCTGCTTGTTCTCGGTTGGGGATCTACTTACGGAGCCATCAAGAGCGCTGTCCTTACCGCACGTGAGCAGGGGCATGATGTCACTTTCGCGCACCTCCGTCACATCCGTCCGTTCCCGAAGAACCTGAGTGAGTTCCTCGCCAAGTATGATCAGGTGTTGATTCCTGAAATGAACAAAGGTCAGCTGATCAAAATGATCCGTGAGAAATACCTCGTACCGGCGATCGGACTCAACAAAGTGCAGGGACTTCCGTTCAGTGCGGAAGAGATACTTGCGCGCATCGTCGAAATGACCAAGAAATAATCTTTGTAATCCACTTCCATCCACAATAACTACCATGGAATCCACGACAGCATCCGCTGAGAAGTTCACTGCAAAAGAACTTGTAACCGACCAGGAAGTACGCTGGTGTCCGGGTTGCGGCGACTATTCGATCCTCAAGCAGGCTCAGACCGTCATTCCCGAGCTGGGTATTCCCAGAGAGAACATCGTATTCATTTCAGGTATCGGATGTTCCTCCCGATTCCCTTACTACATGGAGACGTTCGGTATGCATTCCATCCACGGCCGCGCTACCGCGGTCGCCAGTGGACTGAAAGCGACCCGTCCGGAGCTTAGCGTATGGCTGGTGACCGGTGACGGCGACGGACTTTCGATCGGCGGCAATCATACGATCCATCTGCTGCGCCGTAACTTCGATCTGAACATCCTTCTCTTCAACAATGAAATCTACGGATTGACCAAAGGTCAATACTCCCCGACATCCGAGGAGGGTAAAGTGACCAAGTCTACTCCGATGGGGTCGGTCGATCATCCTTTTAATCCGCTCGCCCTTTGTCTGGGCGCGGACGCGACGTTCGTCGCTCGTACGATGGACCGTGACCCCAAGCACCTGCAGGCCATGCTCAAGCGTGCCAATGAGCATAAAGGGGCTTCTTTCGTGGAGATTTACCAGAACTGTAACGTCTTCAACGACGGTGCTTTCGAAGTGTTTACGGAAAAAGGCACCAAGAAGAAAGAGACGCTGTTCATGGAGGCCGGTAAGCCGCTGCTTTTCGGTGAAAACAACGAGTTAGGTATCAAGCTGGACGGCTTCACGCCGGTCGTAGTCAATATCAGTGAAGGTGCCTCCGCAAATGACCTGTGGGTTCATGATGAGCGTGACCGTGTCAAAGCCGGTATACTGGCCCGCTTCTTCGACAACCCGCGCGTTGCCGGTGAGCATCATCTCCCGCGTCCGTTCGGCGTCTTCTATACCGAGGACCGTCCGTGCTACGAGGATAAGCTGACCGAGCAGATCAACAATATGAAAGCGAAACGCGGAGAAGGCGATCTTGATGCGTTGCTCCGTGGTCGGGAGACTTGGACCATCAGTTAACGAAGCGACGCGGACTTACGCGTGACTTTTCAGAGCGTGAAGCGAGCTTACCAAAGCTGTTTCACGCTCTTCTGTTTTCAGGAAAGGTAGTTGGCGACAATCGGCAGCCTGCGTCCGCTGCCGAACGCCTTGGGAGAAACACGGAGGATCGGTGGCGCCTGGTGCCGTTTGTATTCGTTCATATTGACCATCCGTAAGACCCTGCGAACGAGTGCTTCGTCAAATCCCATCCGGATCAGCTCGTCCGGTCCTTTATGGTTTTCGATGTATTGGAACAGCAGCGGATCCAGCACATCGTATTCCGGCAGCGAATCTGAATCCTTCTGACCGGGACGCAGTTCCGCGGAAGGCGGTTTACTGATGATGGCTTCAGGAATGATCTCTGTTTCCCGATTGATGTGATTCGCCAACGCGTAGACTTCTGTCTTGTAGACATCGCCGATGACAGATAGGCCGCCACACATGTCTCCGTATAAGGTGCCGTAACCGACGGACAATTCACTCTTGTTGGAGGTGTTCAGCAGAATGGCCTTGAACTTGTTCGACTGGGCCATCAACAAGACGCCCCGGATCCGTGCCTGCAGGTTTTCTTCTGTCACGTCAAACGGAAGTTCTCCGAACGCAGGTGCCAGCGTAGCGATGAACCGGTCATAAACACTGCCTATCGGGATCACTTCCGATTCCACTCCGAGGTTCTCTGCCAACCGGACGGAATCATCAACAGAACCTGCAGAGGAGAAGGCAGAGGGCATCAGAAGCACACGGACATTTTCCGCGCCAAGTGCTTCGGCAGCAAGGACGGTCACGACAGCGGAGTCGATTCCGCCCGACAAACCTAGTATCGCTTTGCGGAAACCTTGTTTGGAAAAATAATCCCGGATACCCAGTATCAATGCATCATGTATGGAAGCGGTCTTGTCCGGTGTTTTAACCGTTGCCGGCACTTCGTCAGTCGTAATATCGCCGTTCCGGAATTCGACATAGCGGAGGTCTTCACGGAAGGGAATCGCTTCGCAAACGGTTTTTCCACGCTTGTCCAAGGCGACGGATCCGCCGTCGAAGATCAGTTCGGTCTGTGCACCCACTTGATTGACGTAGACCAACGGCAGGCCGTACCGGACGACATTTTTCCGAAGAACGTCCATGCGCAGTTCCCGTTGCGAATGGTTGAACGGGGAAGCGGCGATGTTGATCATGAACGAGGGATGCTCGCTGACCAGTTCATCCATGGGACAGACCACGTACATGGGATCGTCATCGATATTCCATAAGTCCTCACAGACTGTCAGTGCGATTTTAACGCCGTCGATTTCGATGCAGTGGAAGGAACGGTTCGGTTCGAAATAACGGTACTCATCGAAAATGTCATACGTCGGAAGCAACGCCTTGTGGACAGTGTCTGTGATTTTTCCGTCACGTACGACACAGGCGGAGTTGAAGAGGTTTTTTCCTTTGACGGAAGGATTTACCGTCGGCAGCCCGAGGATGGCGGTAATGCCGTTACAGGCCTTTGAAATCTCCTGAGCGGATTCCCGGCACTTTTCCAGAAAATCACTGAACTCCAGGAAATCACGCGGGGGATATCCGCAAACGGAAAGCTCGGGAAAAACAATCAGTGCTGCGCCTTCTTTTTTCGCCTGCTGCAGGTGTTCGAGCATCTTCGCGCAGTTCTGTGCGAAGTCGCCGACGGTGAAATTCAGCTGGGACAGGGCGATTTTCATGGTAAAGAAAAACCCGTTCCGTGGAGACGGAACGGGTACAAAGGTAGCATCTTCCGGCGATCAGAAGAGGATGCCGATATCCAGGCTTAGAAGGTTCGAAAAGAGCTTCGAGTCCTTCAGTACGTCGTTTTCCGCCTTCTTATCCGTTATTTTAATTAGTCCGTTACTGAAAGAAAGACCCAGGGTAAGACTTGTGGATCCGGACAAGTTGTATTCGATTCCCCCGCCGATCTGCATGCTCAGATTGAACAGATTGATATCTTCTGCAATATCCTCTTCTGTTACGGTTTCTTCCAAGGTCCTGTCAGTGGTGGGGGATACTATCTTCGTCTGAGTAGTTTCGTCGTAATTAGCACGCAAGTTAATTCCGGGTGCCACACCGACCTGCAGGAAATATTTTATATAGCCGATTTCTTTGGTTTTCATCAACATGGTTACCGGCAATTCTACGTAAGCCGTCCGTAATGTCTGGAAGCTTTCCACGGTCACGGTGGAGTCGTTCGAGTTCACGACGGTTGTTATAGGGTCGAATTTACGATCCAGTTTTCCGCCTTTGTAGGCGGCATTGATACCTGTTGCGAGGAAATAGTTATTGGACAGTTTGTAATTGACGATAAACCCGTAAGAGGCCCGGAGAAGCGATCCGTCCGGCGATGTGTTTTTCGTGTTGCTTTTCAGCCAGCAGATACCCGGACTGGCTTTCATCCCGAACTGGAATTTGGCAATTGATTCGGTGTCTTGCGCGCCGGCTGAAAACAGGATCAGTAAGAAAGACAGGAATAGAAATAACTTTTTCATCTTTGTGTAGATTTACTTTTGCAATGATACTCCAATTCCGATATTCATTGGTGCTGAAGATGGCCCTGCTATCCATAGCGTGTTGTTCATTTCCCGCCTGCAGGAATTCAGAGGAACCGGTCCATGAAAACGCTGATACGGCCGCTGTCGGCGTATTGCGGTTCGAGCGGGACTTGTTTTCGGATTCCATCCCCGGCGGTAGCCGCTCGGATTTTCTCCGTCAGCGGTACGGAAGCTTCTATGATCTCTTCATCTGGCAATTGACGCGCATCGGCAGTACCGACAGCACACTGACAGAAAGCAATCTGGAGGCATTCGTGAGTGATACTAATTTCAGGGCGGTTTACCGTTCCTGTGAATCGAAGTTCGGAGACTTCAATGAATACAGCCGAAAGCTTGCTCAGGCGTTCCGTTCATATTCGGCCGCATTTCCGGGTCATGCCGTTCCGCAATTGTTGACCACGCTTTCTGTATTTTCCTACCCGGTCATCTGCGACTCCACCCACTTGGCGGTATCGTTGGACATGTATCTGAATCCTGGTTGTCGTTTTTATGCGACCATCGAGCCGCCGTTACCCGGGTATCTTCAGCGGAGGATGCGGGAGGAATATATCGTTTCAGATGCCTTGAAGGGCTGGCTGCAGAGTGATTATGCGGCGGATGAATTTTCTTCGGACATGATTGAACGGATGGTCAGTGAGGGCAGGATCCACTACACATTGAAACAGCTGTTGCCGGAAGAGTCCGACTCCATACTCATCGGTTATACGCAGGAGCAACTCGACTGGTGTGAAGCGAACGAAGCCGGAGTCTGGAGCTTCTTCATCGATAATAACCTGTTATATTCCACCGATCCCAATCTGCTGATGAAATATGTCGGCGAGGGGCCGACGACCAATGGATTCCCTGAAGGCGCGCCCGGCAATATCGGTCTGTTCGTCGGTTATAGGATTGTCCGTTCCTATATGGACCGTCATCCTGAAACGTCTGTCGCCCAATTGATGGAGCTGAAAGACTTGCATGCCGTTTTTCAGGAATCGAAATACAAGCCAAAGAAATGATCCGCAATCCCGGAAGGAGAGGTCCGGTGGATTACAAATCGATAGTTACCAAAGCAACATCCGATCATGAAAACATCCGAGATACGACTGACGGTCACCGTAGACGACAAACACATACCGGAAGACATCAATTGGGAAGCCACCGAGAGCGGTATGCCGGGGAAGCGTCCCTGCAAATCCACGCTTCTCTCCATCTGGGATCCCGCTGAGCAGACGACGATGCGGATCGACCTTTGGACGAAAGATATGCCGGTTGACGACATGAAGCGGTTCTTCTTCGAGAACTTCGCTTCGATGGCGGATACGTACATGCGTGCAACCGACGATGCGGACGGCGCTAAACTCATCCGTAGTTTTTCCGATGAATTCGGGAAGGCCGTCGGGCTGACAGGAAAGCGGTGATTCGTTAAGGTTAATTTCGCAGGAAAAGCAGAAGACTACTTGCGGACAAAAGACTTGTTGCTCTCTTCGATGAAGTCGAGCAGGTCTTCCCGTCCCGTTTTCTGATCCGAAGAAGTAAGGAAAAAGAGGGGAAGCTCTTCCCAGGTTTCACGGAGTGTGCGCTTATAGCGTTCAACCGATTGGACGATCTGCTGTTTGGAGACCTTGTCGCACTTTGTGAAAGCTATGGTGAAGGGGACACGGTTGGCGCCCAGCCAGTTGATGAATTCAAGGTCCGACTTCTGAGCGTCGTGCCGGACGTCGACCAGGACGAAGACGTTCATGAGGTTTTCCCGCTTCATCATGTAGTCCCGGATCATCTTCTGCCACTTGATCCGTTCGTTCCAGGAAACTTTCGCATAGCCGTATCCGGGAAGATCGACGAGGTACCATTCCTTGTTGATGAGGAAATGGTTGATGAGTTGTGTTTTTCCGGGGTTCGCGGAGGTCTTCGCGAGTTGCTTTCGGTCCGTGATCATGTTGATCAGAGAAGACTTGCCTACATTCGACCGTCCGATGAACGCATACTCGGGCATGTCCGGCGCCGGACATTTGTCCACGGAGGGGTTACTGATGATGTAAGCGGCTTCCCGGATGATCATGTGTTCGATTCAGGGGGCGGAAGGAACTGAACCTTTCCGTTCTTTAAACACATCAGCCGGGAAAATGTTTCGCCAACCAATTGCTTAACAGGGAATTAAACTGCTCCGGCTGTTCCATCATGGGTGCATGGCCGCACTGGTCGATCCAGAAAAGTTCACTTGAAGGCAGCAGCCGGTTGAATTCTTCGGCGACATCCGGCGGGGTGACAGTGTCCTGCTTACCCCAGATCAGGCATGCGGGCCAATTCATTTCCTTGAGGTCTTCGCTCATGTTATGGCGGATAGCCGACTTTGCCAGTGACAGGATGCGGATAAGCTTGCCTTTGTCGTTAACAATACCGTACACCTCGTCGACGAGTTCCTTCGTCGCTGTGCGCGGATCGTAGAAGGTGTATTCGACTTTCGACTTGATGTAATTGTAGTCTTCCCGCTTCGGAAACGTTCCGCCCATGGCGTTTTCATAAAGTCCTGAGCTGCCGGTAAGGACCATTCCCTTCACGTTCTCCGGGTGACGTTTCACATAAACGAGGGTGACGTGTCCGCCGAGTGAATTGCCCACGAAGATCACGTCTTTCAGCTGCTTGAAGTTGATGAAGTCGTGAACGAACTCGGAAAGGGCCTTCACGTTCGTGTTCAGCACCGGAAGTGTATAGATCGGCATCAACGGTATGATGACCCGGTACTTCTGCGCGAAGTGTCCGACCACGTCGTTCCAGTTGCTCAGCGCACCGAAAAGACCGTGCAGCAGCACCAGCGGCTGACCGCTTCCTTCTTCGATGTACTGGTAATCGCCTTCCTGCTTGACTTCGTATGGCATGCCCGTGGTTTTGTCAAATGTATTAAAAGAACAGCGCGGTCCGAACACGAATGCATGTGGCAAGCGCCGCATTGTCTGACGGTAAAGATGCGATTCGTAGAAAAGCCTTTTTCAGGCTAAAATCCTAAAGTTTTCAACAATGTGGGAGAAAGTGGGGGGAAGTGGTAAAAAAAGTTTACTTTAGCACCACTTAAAAAAAGAGGAATGGCGGGGTTTATCGGGGAGTTCCCGTGTACGGTAGATGATAAAGGGCGATTCCTTTTGCCGTCCGGCTTGAAGAAGCAGGTCCCGGTGAAAGAGCAGAAGCGCTTTGTCGTGCATCGTGGCTTTGAAAAGCAGCTCGTCATGTATACACGGAAGGAATGGGAGCGCATATCCTCTGAAGTGAACGCATTGAACCTCTATGTCAGAAAGAATCTCGAGTTCGTGCGCAAATTCAACCGGGGTGCTACGGAAGTCGAACTGGATAGCACCAACCGGCTCCTGCTGCCCAAGACGCTGACCGAGTATGCCGGCATCAAGAAGGATATCGTGCTGTTCGCATTCGGTTCGCGCATAGAGATCTGGTCAGAGGAGGAATACAACCGGATGATGAAAGACGACGCCGACGGCTTTGCCAAACTGGCTGAAGACGTGATGGGCGGAACCAGGAAGGATGACAACGACGAGTAGTTACCATCAACCGGTATTGCTCCGGGAGAGTGTTGATGCGCTCGATATAAAAGTTAACGGCGTCTATGTGGACGTCACCATGGGAGGAGCCGGCCACTCGAAGGAGATACTTCGAAGGCTGGGAGAGGATGGATCGTTATTTGGTTTCGATCAGGACGAGGAAGCTGGTGCTAATGCTCCTGCAGATTCGCGTTTCACCTGGGTCCGGCACAATTACCGGTTCATGAAGCGGTTCATGGAGTATTACGGTAAATCCCCGGTTGACGGGATACTGGCGGACCTCGGCGTATCGTCGCATCAGTTCGATCAGGCGGTGAGAGGTTTCTCCATACGTTTCGACGGACCGTTGGACATGCGGATGAACCGTTCAGCCGGGAAAACCGCAGCCGATATCGTTAATCGCTACAGCGAAGAGGAGCTCAAGAATATGTTCCGCGAATACGGTGAGATCCGGAATGCGCGCGAACTCTCTGCACGATTGATAACTGCCAGACAGAAGGCGCAGATAAATACCACCGCTGAATTGCGTGCTTTGGTCTTGCCGTTGGCTGAACGCGGAAATGAAGCCCAATACCTCGCTAAGATCTTTCAGGCACTCCGCATCGAGGTGAACGACGAGCTCGCTTCGATCCGTGAATTCCTGATGCAGTCGGCGGAAATACTGCGACCGGGAGGACGGTTGGTTGTCATCGCGTATCACTCGCTGGAAGATCGTCTGGTCAAGAATTTCATCGCACACGGGAAGTTCGAAGGGGAAGCATCGAAGGACATTTACGGCCGACCGGAAGCCGTACCGTTCCGATCCGTGTTGCGGAAGCCGATGGAGCCGGATCCATCGGAGATTGAAACAAATCCGCGCGCAAGAAGCGCGAAAATGAGAGTAGCAGAGAAAAACTGAATATGTCAGAAAACAGGTTGAGGGAAAAAGAGGAGATACAGGATTCTCCTCCCGTCCAGGAAACGACGGAAGCCTCTTCTGCGAAACGCAGAAAGAAGTCCGGACTTCCAAGGAACTTCATCCGTTTCATCAATGTTTTCGACTGGTTCGACCGCGACCAGGTCGCCCGTAACATGCCCTTCATCCTTTTCCTTAGTCTGCTCGTGATGGGCTATATCGCGAACAGTTATTACGCAGAGCGACTTATCCGTGACATCGATAAGACCAAGACCGAATTGAAAGAGAAAAGTGCGGAGTTCATCACCATACGGTCCAAGCTCATGTACAGCAGTAAACAGTCGGAGGTCGCCAAATCCGTTGAGCCTTACCAGTTGAAGGAGAGTATGGAACCGCCGAAAAAACTCGTCATCACTTCCGATAAGCCGACAAGCCGCTGAATGGAACCTAGGAAAACCATCCTGCTACGCGTCTATATCGCATTTTTCCTGATCAGTCTGTTCGGGGTAGCGATCCTGTTCCGTATCGGACAGATACAGCTGGTGGAAGGTGAGCGTTGGAAGCAGCGTGCAGACAGCCTGATGCTCGAGTACAGGGAGATAGAAGCCGCCCGAGGCAACATTTATTCTTCAGACAGCATGCTGTTGGCTTACTCCGTGCCCATTTACAGCCTGTATCTGGATACCCGTGCTTCGTCGGTGTCTGCGGAGCTTTTCAATGAGAAAATCGATTCCATCGCATTGGGATTGTCACAGATCTTCAATGACCGTTCGCCCAACGAATACCGTGATGACCTGTCAAGGGCGTATGCAGCCGGTGAGCGCTTCCACCTGATCCGTAAGGACGTCGGATACCTTGAGCTGCAACAAGTGAAGCAGCTTCCGATTTTCCGGCTAGGCCGGTACAAGGGCGGATTCATGACCGAGCAGCGCAGCAAGCGCGAGCTGACCTATCGCGAACTTGCCAAGAGGACCATTGGTACTCCCCGCGATTCGAAGCCGGTCGGTATCGAAGCGGCATTCAATGCGGACCTGAAAGGTGTCGGCGGCAGCCGACTCATGCAGAAGATCTCCGGAAACACATGGAAGCCGGTCAACGACCGCGACGAGGTGGAGCCTCGTGACGGTGATGATGTCATCACCACCATCGACCTTAATATCCAGGATGTAGCCTCCAGTTCGTTGGAGAAGCACCTCCGATTGCATAATGCCGACCGCGGATGCGCAGTCCTGATGGAGGTCTCTACCGGTGATATCAAAGCCATTGCGAATCTGACAAAGACGGAAGACGGTACTTACCGCGAAGTCTTCAACTATGCCATTGCGGAGGCGACTTATCCCGGTTCCACCTTCAAGCTGGCCTCCATGCTCGCTGCCATCGACGACGGTTACGCGGATACTTCTGATATCGTCTTCGTAGGTAACGGTTCCACAATGTTCTACGGCAAGGAAGTAAAGGATGCTCATCCGCCCAAGTCGCCCCGAATGACGGTGAAGGAAGTGTTTGAGCAGTCTTCCAACGTTGGAACCACCCGCCTTGTCTATCAGTATTATGCGAAGGATCCGGAGCGTTTCATAAGGAAGATCTATTCGTTCGGATTAGGTACGAAGCTTGGATTGCAGATCGATGGCGAAGCCAGGCCGCGTATCAAGCATAAGAACGAGGAGGGCTGGTCCGCAATTTCTTTGCCCTGGATCTCCTACGGATACGAGACAGCCATAACACCGCTGCAGATCCTGGCCTTCTATAATGCTGTCGCGAATAACGGACGGATGGTCCGACCGAAGTTCGTGCGTGAGATTCGACACAGCGGTCAGTTGGTCAGGTCCTATCCGACGGAAGTCATCCGTGATTCCATCGCCTCGCCTGTCGCAATCGCCAAAGTCCGGAAGATGATGGAGGGTGTCGTGGAGCACG